>LNGC01000065.1 GCA_001587715.1 Candidatus Methanofastidiosum methylothiophilum
ATAGAGGGGCTTTTCTTAAGTTCAGGAGTTAGTTCGGATGAAGATCTCACAACAGAAAAGATGATAGATACCCTTAAAATTTTAAAGAATAAATATAATTTTGCAGGTTACATACATTTTAAGGTTTTACCGGGGGTATCGTATGAATATATCAAAGAAGCTTCTGAAATGGTCGATAGATTAAGTGTAAATATTGAAACTCCATCTAATAATTATCTATCGGAGTTGAGTAGTACCAAGAACTATATAAATGACATTTTAAAAAGACAGAATTATATAAAAAAACTGGAAATAAAAAAAGAGCTTCCAGCCGGTCAAACAACTCAACTTGTAGTAGGTGCCTGTGGGGAAAGTGATTTTGACATATTCAGGAGAGTTCTGAAAGAATACAAAGAAATGATGTTAAAAAGAGTATATTATTCAGTCTTTACTCCCTTGAACGGAACATCTTTAGAGAAAATATCTGCACAACCGATATGGAGAGAACATAGACTATACCAAATGGATTGGTTGTACAGAGTATATAAATTTTCAGAAAATGAGATTAAAATAGCATTTGATGAAGAAGGTTTTCTTGATAATAAGGACCCAAAACTATACATTGCTTTGAATACTCTTGATTCTGCTATAGATCCAAATGAAGCTTCTTATGATGAACTCTTAAGAATTCCTGGTATAGGCCCAAAGAGTGCCTACAGAATTGTAAATTATAGAAAAAAAAATAGAATTTACAAAAGAGAACAACTTCTTAACTTAGGGGTAAGGGTAAAAAATGCTATACCTTTCCTAAAAATAAATGGTGGTCAATGTTCTAGACTTGAAAGGTGGATTGAATGTCAGAATCCTTGAGTGTTTCAGATTACCTTCTACTTTGCAAGAGTGTGCCTCAAAATTTATTAGAAACGTCAAAAGCGATATCATGGCATGAGCTTAATATTTCTGCAGACCCCGAAATAGTAAAGATTAGACGTAAAATAGGAGAAGTCAGATCGGAAATACATAGAATGAGAGGATTTGTAAGGTTCAATTCAATTAATGATAAAATACTCTTCGGATACATGAAACCTGAACATAACATAGGAATGCTGATTGCAGACATTTTTGCTAAAAGATTTCAAAAGAATATGATTATTCTAGGTAATGAACATAGAGTTTGGGTATCTTACTATTGTGATAAGTCTTATCTAAGGCAGGAAGATTCAAAAAGTCTTAATAACGTAATAGAAGAAATAAAATCTTTGATAGATTCAGATATGGAAATGAATATAGAAAAAATATGGCAAGTATACTATCAGTCTCAATTTATTAAAGAAAGAGAAAATCATAAACTCTTCTATAGAAACATGCCAAAAAAATATCTCAAATCTGCCGGGAATAAAGTAGAGTTAAGATTAAACTCTACCACCCTAGATGATTACTTACCACCGGAATAATAGAAAAATAGAATTAAGATTTTAAAATTTTAAGTATATCCATTGTAACTTCACGGATATCTTTACTGCCGTTAACATTTTTTATTTTTTGTTTGTAATATGATATCAATGGTGCGGTTTGTTTCCTGTAGACATCAAGCCTGTTTCGTATTACTTCTTCTTTATCGTCATCCCTTTGGTGAAGCTTTCCCCCACATGTGTCGCATGACATTTCTTTCTTTGGCTTCTTGTAAAGTAAATTATATACCTCGCCACAGTTTGGACATGATAATCTTTTTGAAATTCTATTTATTATATCTTCATCTGGGACATCGATATTGATTATATGATCCAAAGAAATATCCATTTTTTCTAACAAATTATCTAAAGCTTCGGCCTGAGTGATAGTCCTTGGGAATCCATCGAGCAAGAATCCTTTTTTACAGTCATTTTCAGAAAATCGATCTTGCATCATGCCGATAATTATTTCGTCTGGAACTAGGCGACCTGTATCCATATACTGTTTTGCAGACAATCCTATGTCAGTTTTTCTTTTTACATTGTCCCTAAGTATATCTCCCGTAGAGATATGGGGGATGTTATATTCTTTACATACTATATCTGCTTGAGTTCCTTTTCCGCAACCTGGCGGACCTAAAAGAATTATTCTCATAAAAACACCAATTAAAGACTATGAGAAATACTTTTAAATTTATTCTTTAGACAGTGGGTGAGACTTGTCATAAACTTTCTTTCTTCTTTCGTCTGTTACATGAGTGTAAATTTGGGTAGTAGATAAATTAGAATGGCCAAGGAGTTCCTTTATTACAACGATATCCGCATCACCCTCCAGCATATGAGTTGCAAATGAATGTCTCAATACATGAGGGGTGACTTTTTTTTCGATTCCAGACTCTTTAGAGTATTTCTTTATCAACCATTGTATAGTCCTTGCCGATATTCTTTCACCTTGATTACTCAAAAAAAGAGCTTCGTTGGTGTCATTTCTCTCCAGTATATACTGATCTAGCATCTCCCTAGTTTTAGAATCCACGAAAACAATCCGGTCTTTAGATCCTTTACCAGATACAACGTGGATAGATTCAGTTTTTATATCATTTTTATTGAGTTTAACTAACTCTGATACTCTTAAACCAGTAGAATACAACAATCTGATTAAACATTTATCACGTAATTTTTCAGGAACTTCTAGGAGAATCTTAATTTCTTCTTTAGTTAAAAATTTGGGCAAAGGTTTAGAAAGTTTTGGTAACATTACTTTGTCTGCAATATCAATATTTTGATACCTAAAATAAGAACGCAGTGCATTCAAGTGTCGGTGTATAGTTCTATTGGTTGCATTTTTTTCATTTTTTAGGTGAATCATATAACGTTTAATATCCAATTCTGTTACTGCTTCAGGTTTTTTATCTGTGAAGTCGAAAAAATTAGACAGGGTATAACCATAATTTCTTATTGTATTCTTAGATTGTCCCCGAAGTTCTAGCTCCATCAGATAGTCTTCAAACATAAATACAGCAATCCATTGGATATATATAAATTTTGCGCATAATTAATTAAAGATTTATATACTCGTTATCATACCTCATCTTATGCTACTACCTTATCTCGCCCTAGGTGGCAGAATTATTCTATTAGGGTGGGAAAGAATTCTAGTAAAAAAACTTGGAGAAAAATCAGATAGTATTAGTGGCACTTTTCTATTTTTTGGTCTTGGGACAATATTTTTGCTTCCTGCACTTTTTTTTGTAGATATTGTACTTAATTCTTCAATCTTATTTTATGTTACTTTGAGTAGCTTTGTTTATTCGATCGCCTTTTGGTTATATGTGAAATCTTTGTCAGATGGCGAAGCTTCTCTAGTAAGCCCTCTATACAATTTCAATGTATTCTTCCTATTGATATTAGCAGTGACTTTTTTAGGCGAAAAATTATCTCTTTTCAAACTACTTGGATTAGTATTCCTATTTTATGGGGTTTCTTTTTTAAACAGAAAAAGAAATATTGTAGAATCATTTAAAGCAATCTTCTTAGATAAATCTTGCCAATATATGATAATTGCTTCGCTTTTGATAGCGGTTGGAAGAACTATTGACGGAAATGCTATAAAAATTACGCCCCCAGTACTTTATGCGTTTTATCTTAATTTAGGCATATCTCTTTTTTTACTTGTATATATCATAGCTAAAAGAAATATATCCACAACAATTGGATTATTAAAAGAAAAAACAAAAATTGCAACTTTAAGCGGTGGATTAAATGCATACTCCTACTTATTCTTATTGATTGCATTCACAGGAATTGAAGTAAGTATTGCTGAGCCCGCTTCAATGACTGCAATGATAATTACAGTTGTTTTGGCAGGAAGACTATTAAAAGAAAATATAAAAGAAAGATTACTTGGCGTTGCCATAATGCTTATAGGTCTATGGCTCTTATTTGTTTAGTCATATTAAAGAGCTTTTTTCAAAGTGATTACAAAAGTTGTTCCGTGTGGCATGTTCTCTTGTACCTTAATAGCACCGCCATACCTTTCTACTACTTTTTTAACTATATATAATCCAAGCCCTGAACCCCTATTTGGACCTTGGCTAAATCCTTCTTCAAATATCTTTTCTTTGAAATCAGCTGGAATTCCTGCCCCATAATCGGAGATAACGATGTCACAAGTTCTATCTTTATTAAATATCTTGAAATCAATTCTATCTGTATTGCCATGTTTAATCGCATTTCCAACTATATTTGTAATCACTGAGTTAAAAGCTTGGTCGGCAAATACTTTACAATCCCCTTCTATTAAGTATTCTATTTGATGAGGAGACATTGCAGAGACTATTGTTTCTCTAACATTGATAGGACCTAAACGAGATCCAGTTTCAACTAAAGATTCCAATTCCCTCATTTGTCTTATTAATTCTATCCCTCTGTGCACGCCCTTGAATGCACTTTTAATATATTTTTCATCTTTTTTATTTTCAAATACTTCTAAGGCCATGCTCACTGTAGCCAAATGATTTAAGAGGTCATGACGCAGTATTTTGTTAATTACTTTCAAGACTTCGTTTAATTCATCTATCCTTTTCTTTGATTCAATTAATGCATTTTCAGTTGTTTTTCTTTCTATGGCATAATAAATTGATCTGCTCAGAAGCGCACCAGTAATATCTCCTTTAACTAAATACTCTTGAGCGCCACTTCTTACAGCTTTTATGGCCGTTTCTTCATCATCTAATCCGGTAAGAATAATGATGGGAACTTGTGATACTTTCTTACGGATTTTAGAAAAGGTATCAAATCCTTTACTTTCAGGCAATCCTAAATCCAAAAGAATTGCATCTAATTCTTTTTTTTCTATTATTTCTAATCCCATTGTAAGGCTATTTGCAAAGATTAGATTAAATGATGCACCGCTTGCTTCGTTAATCATCTCTTTAAAGAGTCTTGCGTCACCGGGATTATCTTCAACTAACAAAACATTCAATTTTTCAGAATACATTTAGTCCCCCCCTGGCAATTTAACTATAGTTAACCAAAAGTCTTCCATTGATTTTATTACACGAATAAATTGATCAAGATCAACAGGTTTTGTGATGTAACAGTTTGCATGTAAATCATATGTTTTAACAATATCTTCCTCGGCTTTTGAAGTTGTCAATATAACAACAGGAATTCTTCTCAAATCTTTGTCCGATTTAATTATTTCCAGAACTTCTCTCCCATTCTTCTTTGGAAGATTTAGATCCAATAAAATAATATCTGGCCTTGTAACATTCACGAACTTACCCTCACGAAAGAGATAATTTAGAGCTTCCAAACCGTCAGTCGCGACATAGATGTTATTTCTTACTTTACCTTCCTTTAATGCTTCAATTGTGAGCCTAGCATCACCAGGATTATCTTCAACTAATAATATTTCTATTGGTCTACTGTATTTCTGTTCATCCATTTAATACCTCCATTTTAGGAATTGAAAAATAGAAAGTTGTACCTTTCCCAACTTCAGATTCAATCCAAATTTTACCGCCATGTCTTTCAATTATTTTCCTACAAACTGCAAGACCTATCCCAGTTCCAGGATATTGGTCTCTTGTATGCAATCTCTGGAATATCATGAAAATTCTATTATAATACTCTTTTTCTATGCCAATGCCATTATCAGAAATAGAGAAAACAAAATCTTTATCTTGCTCTTCATATTTTACAGAGATGATTGGCGGATCTTCTCCTTTAAATTTAATAGCATTTCCAATAAGATTTTGAAATAATTGGATCATTTGGACATCGTCGGCCATGATAGTTGGCATTTTTTCTATTGATATTCCTGCTTTGTTTTCTTCTATTGCTATTTGTAAATTTTGCAATACTTTTTTTAGAATAACGTTGAGATCAGTAGAAATGAATTCTTTGCCTTTGGTTCCCACTCTTGAATAAACTAACAGATCGTTGATCAAAGACTTCATTCTTGTAGATCCCTCAACTGCAAATCCTATGAAATCAGTGGCATCTTGGTCTAATTTATCTTTATATCTTCTTTCAAGCAGTTGAACATAGCTAGTAATCATCCTTAAGGGTTCTTGAAGGTCATGGGAAGCAATGTAAGCAAATTCTTCTAATTCTTTATTGCTCCTCTCGAGTTCTTCTGTCCTTTGCTTTAATTCTTTTTCAAGTTTAGTTCTTTCAGTTATGTCTGTACCTATTGATAAAAATGCGATAATTTCACCATTATCGTTTTTAATCGGTTTGTTCGTCCAGTATATCCATACTCGTTCTCCGTTTTTCTTGACATTTTCATTTAAATTGACATTATATTGATCAATATTTTCAATAATACTCTTAGCAAGATTATCTAAAACTTTACCAGTAGATTCCACATTTGGCAATATTGTTTCATACCATGTTTTGCCAAGTAGTTCTTCGTTAGTATAACCAAAAAAATTTAATCCAAATTCATTCATTGAAAGAATTTTTCCTTCTTTGTCAAACTTAGCAATTATACTGTTTGCATTTTCCACTAATTCCCTATATTTTTCTTCACTATCTCTTAACTCTTTTTCTATCAGCATTCTTTTTGTTACATCTCGTACTATCCCTTGGTAACCAATTACTTTACCCTCAGAATTCTTGAAAAGAGTAGCCGTGAACAGGCAAGTTATAATTTCTCCATCTTTTCTTTTCATTTTTATTTCGTAATCATTTACAAATCCATATTTATTAACTAGTTCGATAAATTTAGCTCTATCATCTGGATTGCTATAATAACCAATAATCTTATTTCCAATAATATCCTCAAGTTTGGATCCCAACATCTCCGATGTTGCTGGGTTGGCGTCAAGTACAATCCCGCCTATTGTTGCGATCCACACAGCTTCCCCGATATTAACGAAAAGATTTCTATAGTTTTCTTCATGTTTTAGGACTGTATTACTGGAAGCGAATATTCTCGAATGATTCATTTCATCTTTAATATTTTTTCCCCCTATTGAGAATTATATATAAATATTAAATATTATATATAAATATTTCTAATATATTTGCGATTTTCTTAAATAAATTTGAGATAAATTTATAAACAAAACTTATTTGTGAATTCTAGGTAATGGTATGCATATTCTGTTATTGGTAGGTATTGGTGGATTCATAGGGGCGATATTAAGATACTTGGTGAGCGGCTGGGTTCAAAACGGGATCTCATATTTTCCATTAGGAACTTTAAGTGTTAATGTTATTGGGAGTTTCTTTCTTAGTGTTATACTGTATCTTACAGAAAACAAAGGGGTCTTTAGCGAAGAAACAAGAATATTCTTAACAATTGGTATGTTAGGTGCTTTCACAACTATGTCTACCTTTAGTTATGAATCTTTTAGATTGCTCGAAGGTAAGGAAACTTTATATCTCTCAATCAATATAATTGCTACAGTATTATTGACTTTATTTGCAGTTTTGTTGGGCAAAATATTTGTCCTGTCTATATGGAGGTCTTAGATGAAAAAGGAGTCAGAAGCCGTTCTTTTACGAATTTTTATAGGTGAATCCGATAGGTATGAAGGTAGACCTTTGTATAAATATCTAGTTGAGATGTTTAGAAAAGAGGGTTTGTCTGGAGCTACAGTATTAAGGGGCATAGAGGGATACGGAAAAACAAGCAAAATGCAAACTATGTCAATATTGAGACTATCTACAGATTTACCAATAATTGTAGAAGTAGTAGACCTACCAGAAAGAATTGAAAAAATAAAACCTAAGTTAGATGAAATTATAAAACAAGGTCTCATTACTCAAGAAAAGGTAAGGATAATTATGTATGAGGGTTCTACAAAAGAAAAGAGATAGTAGTTCAATAAGATTTAAAACCTAGTTTAATAATTTTCTGTATATAAGGATTACATCGTTACACTTATACTTGGAGGCTTAAGGAGTGGCAAAGAAAAAGAAGGTTCCTGTATCTTTTTGGGAGGAACAACTTGTAAAGGAGAAACAAGATAACAAAGATCCTGAAAAAGTAAAGTTCATAAGAAATGTACTTATTTCTGAATATACATCTCTTTATGAGAAATATTTAGAAAAAGGGAATTATAAAAAAACAAATGAAATTAACGATAAAATTCATGAATTAAAAAAAGAAATCGATGTTAGTTCTAAAGAGGAAGTAGTATGGCTATTTGAAAAAAAAGCTTTAGATTATCTACAGAATTCTTCATATGATGAAGCGATTTCTTATTTCAAAATAGCATTAGAAAAATCATTAAATATCTCTACAATTAAATCTGAAGAAATTAAAAATATTAAAGAAAGTTTAAAGAAAGCTTACTCTGAAAAGGGGTATTCTAATTTAAATCAGAGTAAATTCGATGAAGCGATAGTTTCATTCAAAAAAATATTGGATTTCTGCGTAGAAAACAGCGGTAAAAAATCTGATGAAACTAAGGAAGCCCTTAACAATTTAATAATGTGCTATAATCTAAAAGGAGAATATTTTGCCAAAAGAGATAGATTTGAAGATGCAATCAATACCATAGATAAGGCAATAGAAATAACTAATGATATGGGTATTGAAACAGAAACTGCAAAATCGGCCAAAAAGAATATTATAAAAATATTGAATTTGTTTGCTTTTAATCAAATAGACAAAGGTCTTTATGATTTGGCGATATCTAATCTAAAAAAAATCTTGGACATGTCATTACAAATATATGGAAATGATTCAGAAGAGTATATTGAATCAAGGAACAATTTAATTAAAGGCTACAATGCAAAAGGCAAGAATTTTTTTGAAAAGAGTAGATATGATGATGCGATTATATCATTTGAAAAATCAATTGAGCTGGGAAAAGATGAAAAAATTCAGTCAAATAAATATATCAACGATTCGATAGATGGAATAATTAAAGCATACTACCAAAAATCTTGTGCATACGAAGAGTATGGCAAATATGAAGAGGCTATTGCTAATTTAGAGAAGGCATTGAAGATAGCAACAAAATATCAAGTTAATAAAATAAGAACTAGCTATGTAACGGATAAAATATTTTTAATACTAAAGACCCAGTATGAGGCAGCTTCAAAAAATTATAATTCTCAAAAAATGAAGGAAATTCTAGATATCGCCCTAAATCTTATAAGAAGTGGTTATAACTCTCTTAATTTTGATGAAAGTACAATAAGGATATATTTTGAAAGAATAAGAAATCAGAAAGCAGAAGACGGTCAAAAGAAATCTTATGAAAAGCATCAAGAACACACAAAAGAAGACAAGAAAGAAAAATATGACAAGAAAAAAAGTGTTGTTGATGAAATATCAATTAAAGAATTACTTATCAAATTTGAATTAGACGATAACGGCACTATAACTAAAGAATTAATAAAAGAACAGTATAGATATTGGGTTGATCTTCTACATCCAGATAAAAATCTAAATAAGAGCGATATTACTATAAAAAAAGCAGAAGAAAAACTAAAAGAGATAAATACAATATACAAAAAGTTAATTGAACATTTTTC
>LNGC01000066.1 GCA_001587715.1 Candidatus Methanofastidiosum methylothiophilum
TGCAATTCTAAAAACGTGGGATCTTGGCATCTTGTTTCTCTTAAGACGTGTCTTTTGAACTTTTTCACCAATACCCTTCATATATACAATCAGATCAAATAAGGTCTTTTCAAAATTCTTTGAGACAAAAGGGCCCTTCAATCCTTCAAGCCTTGTGAAAAGATCTTGATAAGAGATTATCGCTTCGTCTTCAGATTCTAATTTAAAATCATTTTCTAACTCTAAAAATACATCATAAAACTTATCTAGAAATTCTGAGACAACTGGTTCTTCAAATTCTATTGATTCATTTATTGCAGCTGTAATAGAATACACTGAAAGCTGGTCTGAGCCAAGATTTATTGCAAGTTCAGAGAGATTATGGGCTTCGTCAAGAATTAAAATAATGTCTTCAAGAGTCGCCCCAATACTCTCAAGAAAATTATCTCTTATTTCAGGATGAAAAATATACATGTAACTACAAGAAATTACTTCAACGTTTTGTAGTATTCCCTTCACTACTTCATATGGGCACATATTTTCTTCGATACAAAGTGTCACAACATCCTGTGATAAAGAAGGTTTTTGCGAAAGGCTTACTTCAATCTCGTATGCCCTATCTTCTTTTTCTTTCATGTTCTCATAAAATTCACATTTATTCTCTTTTCTTAATAACCTGCAAATATGAAGTGCCATAGCAGTATCCATTTCATTATTGATAATAGTTGGGTGTAGACACATAGAATTTCTACCTTTTATAGAAATACCAGATACCTCCACTTTCTTTCCAACTTCCATTAACTCTTCCATTACTCTATCCATCTGTTTGTGGGTTCTACAACAATAGACTATTTTTTTGCCAAATTTTTCTGCTATAGGCAATGTTGCCGACAAAACAGAGATTGTCTTACCAAATCCTGTAGCAGCTTCTACAATAGGATTTTTCTTTTGAATAAGGCTAGTCTGAACAAATTGGATAAACTCCTCTTGATTAGTTCTGAAATTGTCATAAGGGAAGAAAGAGTTCTCCATATTATAATTTTATACACCTCGTTAAAAAATGTTTGGATAGATATTTATATTATAATTTCCAAATTACGAACATGTTAATACTTTCTGAAAATGATCTTAGGTCAGTTCTTAATTATAAAAATGTGCTCAAGGCACTTGAATCAGGTTTTGTGGCATACAAAAGAAAAGGAAAATTCCCCCTAAGGACTGCAATTGAATCAGATGAAAATAAGACAACAGTATTGTTCATGCCATCCTCTTTTCTTGATATGTCAGGTGTTAAAATAGTATCATTATCTGAAAATAATCCTTCAAACAGACTTCCTTATACAAGGGGCATATATGTTTTGGCTTCACTAAAAGACGGAGCTCCACTTTGTGCAATGAATGGAACATATCTAACATATATCAGAACTGCCGTAACATCTTTATTAGCTTCAAAGTATTTGGCAAAAAAAGATCCAAAAACTCTTGGGATTATTGGAACTGGTAAAGTGGGACTAATGGCATGTGAAGCGCACCTGTCTCATTTTGGCATAGAGAAAATATATGCTTTCGATAAACTAGATTATTCACTTAATTCATTTGCACAAAGATTAAATATTGGCAATAACCTCAATATTACCCAATGCAAAGATGGAAACGAAGTTGTATCTAAATCAGATATAGTCATTACCGCAACAACTTCTAACACGCCCATTTTTAATTCTCGTTCTGTTAAAGAAGGAACTCACATAAATGGAATTGGGTCTTACAAAAAAACAATGCAAGAGATACCAGAAGGTCTTGTACTAAGGGCAAAAGTTTTTGTCGATACTCTTGAAGGTGCAACGTCTGAACCTGGCGATATTGTAATTCCTCTTCAAAATGGATTAATTAATAAAGAGGATATTATAGAGATTTCAGACGTAATATTAAAAAGAATTTCAAGAGATGATACTGATATTACCTTTTTCAAATCTGTTGGATTTTCTCTTGAGGATATACTTACTGCTGAACTAGCATATAGTGAATCAAAGAAGAAAGGTATTGGAGTAGAAGTAGATATTTGATTAAAATCACGCCCCCGCCGGGATTCGAACCCGGCGCTTCGGCTCCGCAGGCCAATATTTTATCCGGCTAAACTACGGGGGCAGCACAAAGGTCAAAATAGAAAGATTAATAAACTTTTTGGTATTAGGTTTCATTGGTGAGGCAATGGAAGATGAAGACATCGATAATGTAGTTATTCAGGGAGAGCCATCACCTGAAGAGATTGCAGAGAGTGATAGAGAAGGCATAAGAATTGCAGCAAAAGAAGTAAACTATGAACTTACGCCTGCTGAGATAGAGGACATCAGAAAAGGAATGTTAAAGTCATTAATACTTAAGATAGTCGCTGCCAACTCACTAGTCCCTGATAATGTAAAAGAAGACGACTTTGAGACTATTCTCGCCTTATACACAAACGTGCTATCTAATATGCTCAAAAAATAATATTCTATTTTATTTAATTTCTAGATCTACCACTCAACATATTTTCTATATTAAATAAATTTAAATTTATTGAACTAAGAACTCAAATTCTTCGATTTGGGATATATTATTTCCTTCAACCATGAATCTCAACTTATAATTACCTTGTTCACATTTTGGAGTTATAGTTACATCAAAGTAATGAGTTGACTTTGGAAATATATCCGCTTTAGATTGTTTTATACTTACATCTATACAAGAAGGGCGATTTTCAACTGCAATTGTAACATCCTTTGCCTTTAGTATGCCTCTATTCTGGACTCCTATTTGTATAATATTTTCTACATCTTGAGTTAATACAGCACCTTGAGTGAATCCTCCACCTCCAATGTAGTGTATGTTTGACGAGGGATTGAAGACTTCAACAATTTTTACGTTGTAAAACATAGTTGGACTAAGTTTCTTTGCAGAAGTTTGAGAGATGCATCCATTTACATAACCGATAGTATATTCGGAGCCAGTTTTACCAGTAAACCACATTTTTAAGTTTGGACAACCTCCAGTTTCAAAGCCGTTTGGATCGTAGATTACTGAAGGGGTGTAAGTTCTATCATTTCTCCACAATATTCCATCATTCTTATGGAATATTGGATTATTTGAATCTTTCTCCCACTTTAGTCCATCAGATGATATTGCATGGCCTATACCTTCATTTGCACCACCGGCATATCCTGACCCGGAATAAAATAAATGCCAAGTATCATTAATTTTTACAACTGTTCCATAAGAAACATAGTCACTATCCCAATTTCCATTGCCTCCTCTTTCTAGTACTCTACCGTAACCTTTCCACAGAATGCCGTTATTGGAATAAGCAAGGCCAATTTCTTCAACCGCTCCTGTCGTGCCATCATAGTACATAACAAATCTGTTGTTCCAAATATTTGTGTCGTCAAGAATATTTGAACCGTTTGCATTGTAAAATACATCAATAGGGCCATAAGAGCCTCTGTTCCAATCAGGCCAAGTACCAGATATTACCGAATTATCGACTTGCTGTATCGTCTGATCATTGTACCAGTTAATGCCATTTGTCGATTCTGCATATCTTATGGCATTTATACTATATAATTGAGCAGTGTCCCAGTACCATACTCTGTAGTACATAGTGGCTGAAGAAGGATTAAGCCCAGTATTTATCCCAATAAATCCAATTCGAGAGTATACAACATGGCAGTGGTGGGAATTCGTAAGTCCTATATTTGTAATAATGTTACTCCAACTTAAACCATCTTCTGATTGTGTTACATATGTTCCGTTAGAACCATCACTGTACCACATCTTGTAGTACGCAGAATCTCCATGACCACTAAATTTATTGATATCAAATAGGACTGTTGGGTAATAAGCTCTTGTATCAGGGTCAAAAACTGGATTATTTGGGTATTCTTCAAGCGTTATTTGCTGTGCATTTACCAAAGGAACAGTTAATACCAATAATGACAAAAATAAGGATATATATTTCATATAAATTAGCAAAGAAGTTTATTTAAATGTCTAACTCTTAAACTAAACAAAATTATGTAAATTTTAGTGACTTTACAAACTCTTTATTGAAGTTTTTCTCAGCAGCAAGTTCAATATAGTCTATTTTTTTATTAATATTATTTTCCTCAATTCTTTTTTCTTTGGATAAAAGAGATAGCTTAGCACCTTCTCCTGCAGCATTTCCAACAAGTTTTATTTTATCTAATGGAATATCTGGTATAAGGCCAATTCTTATTGCGTTCTTAATATCAATATAATTTCCAAAAGCACCTGCAAGATATAATCTTTCAAGATTATCAACTGTTATATCTAATTTTCCAAGAAGAATATTGATGCCAGTCATTATGGCGCCCTTAGCTAACTGTATCTCTCTAATATCTGATGCTGTTATAACTATATCCTGGTCAGTGTCTGTATTCTCTTTCCATTCTATCACATATTCCTTTTGATTATTCAAAGGATTTATCCTTATTCTCTCATTATTGTGTTCTAAGATTTTGCCGCTTGAATCCAATAATCCAACTCTTAACATCTCTGATACTACGTCAATTATTCCAGAACCACATAAGCCTCGTGGCTTTCCATTATCAATTGTTTTATAAAAAGTATAGAAAGTATCTTCTTCAATAAAAATAGTCTCAATAGCACCGGTAGATGCCCTCATACCAAACTGAAGATGTCCGCCTTCAAGAGCAGGGCCTGCCGCACATGAACAACTTACCATAATATCTTTATTTCCCAAAACAAGCTCCCCATTAGTTCCTATGTCTATTGCAAGTGAAATTTCATTATTTTTGTAAATCTCAGTTGCAAGTAGTACTCCAATAGTATCTGCACCAACAAAACCAGAAATTAGAGGTAAAAAATGAATATTTCCAGATTGATTAATATTGATTCCCAAATCCCTAGCCTTTATGTCGATTGAGCTAGACATAACAGGTGCGAAGGGCGATTCAGAAAGACTTATTGGATTAATATTGTGAAATATGTGGTGCATCGCAGTATTCCCAACAGTAGTCATTTCATAAATAGAGTCACTAGAAATACCGTTTTTCTCACAGAGCCTTTTTATCATTAGATTAATTCCCTCAACTATTACTTTATGAGGAATATCAACTCCATTTTTCAAAGAATAAGTTATCCTGGAGATTACATCTTCACCGTATCTTATCTGTGGATTTAGGAGTGATTCAATACCGACAAGCTCCCCAGTTCCCATATCCATTAAGTATGTCACAATAGTTGTCGTACCTATATCCACGGCAATCCCGTAGATATTTTGTTCAATTTCAGAAATACCAATAATTTCATTATGGTATTCAATTATTTTAATATAATGTTCAGATGTTAATTTATTTGATAATTTTTTTAGAGCCAAATAATCAATTGAAAGATTCTTTTCCTTAAGTTCATATTTTATAAGATCAATTAGGCTCCATTCATCCCCCAGTAAAGGTTTCTGAATTTTAATTTTTTTTATTTTTAAACATGGATCAAATTTTATTTTCTTTGATATCCCTTCACAAAGTATTCTATGCTCTTTCTGGAGAGAGGAGTCTGGAATTTCAATCCTGACATCATCAGTCACTTTTACCATACAACTGAGTCTTACACCTTTTTTTATTTCGCCTTCGGAAAGTACTTTTTTTTCTTCTACAGTAATCTCATTTACCGATTCAGGAGTATTAATGATTACTTTACACTTTCCACATTTACCTTTACTTCCACAAATGGCTTCTATCTTAATTTCTGCATCATTTAAGGCATCCAGTAGATTATTTTTATTACTAAGGATCTTTATTTCTTTATTTAGATTGGAAATAGTAATCTTAATCTTAAATTCCTCCTTATTTAATAAAGATAAATTTATTTAAAATAATTATTTCTCGCATCAATCATGGCTATACAGTTTTTAATTGGGGTCAAAGGCGCAAGACCGCACCCAGGAGCAAGTATATCCGTTCCTTTTTCTAATGCAGTTATACATTCTTCATAGACTTCATTGTAAGTGCCGTTCAACATAGTACTTGCAGAAGAAACATTCCCAATTATTCTTAATTTATCACCTAGAGTATCTTTGGCCTTTTTCACATCTGTTTTTTCTTCAATGCTAAGTCCCAAAAAACCACTTTCTCTAAGTGAAGGAAGTATTGAAGTTATGTCCCCACATATATGCAGTATACTGTCTCCTTTTAGTTTATTTGATATATCATTATAGATTGGTAGTACTATATCATTAAAATCTCTAGGATTAATCAATTCAGGTGAAGCCACTGGGTCCAAAACAGCGAAAACATCAGCACCTGCTTCAAATAAGGCATTGGCATATTCTATCATGGCATCTGCTCCAAACTTTAGATAATCGTTCAAAGCTTCTTTTTCTCTAATAAACCACCTCATCAATGTTGTGACTTCAACAAGTCCACTAGCAATAGTAACAGGCCCTTCCGCACCTGCTATTATTGGAACATTTTCTCCTACTTTATCTCTAATTATTTTTATTGCTTCTAGCATAATTGGTATTCTACCTTTTATTAGAACATTTTCTGAAAATTTGCCTATAGGCATAGGTTTCCTCGAGTTGTAAGGATGACCTCTTATTGCAGCTTGTCTTGTGGTATCCCCTTTTTCAATTTCACAACCTAATGCTTCCAGCAATACTGTGAGACAATAGGGTATTCTTACAGCTTCAAATCCTATTTCTCTATGGGCACTTATTGCAAGCTCTGCTAAGGCTTTTGGATTCCAATTAGCATCCGGCCAATAGTATTTAGTCAGATTCATAAGATCTTTTGTCCCTGTTTGGGTTACAGCCAAAACTGGTGCCTTGTCAACTTTTTTGTCATTCAAAGTCTTTTTTAGTCTCTCTTTTAGAGTCAAATCTACCATAGAAATCACCAGACGTTTAAAATAAATTAAAAATATAAAATTATTTATATACTCCAAATTGTCTTGCGGCGTCTATAAATGCCATTGGTTTTATTGGTTCTGCTAGTGGTGGAAATTCGCAGCCCGGGCACAAGATAAATCCTCTTGGATTGTCCATTCCCTGCTCAATGTTTTCTTTACACAATTGGACTACTTCTTGATATGATTTTGTCTGTATCGAGGGTGGATCGACGTTTCCTCCAATTATATCATGACTGCCGAATTTTTCAATTTGAGTTTTAAGTGGAGTTTCAGGGCCAAATATCCAAGCATATATACCTTTCCAGTTAAAAGATTCCCTCATTTTTATATAATATGGTATGTTGAGATTCTGGTCAGCACAAGGATGCATTAAGGTGACAGGTATATCCAATTCTCTTATTTTCTTATGAACCTTCATCATGTAAGGAAATGCAAATTCTTCAAATTTCTGTGGTGAAATAACGGTGTTTGCTTCTACTGGGCCTCCATCAAAAACAACACATTTTTCTGGGCCATACTTATTAGCAAAATACTCTATTTGATTGATATACATTTGGCTGACTTTATCAAGTAAAGCATGTGCTGACTTAGGTTCAGTTTTTATCCATCTTAAAAACTTCGAAGTATCGGCTACAACTGCTGCCGCGGTGAAGACACTCCCACCTTGTATTATCGCGGGCATACCCATTTCGACACATCTGTCACTGACTTTTTGTGCTTCAACAAACCCTCCAACTGGCTTGTTTGAATCTGGAACTTCTAGTTTGTCGATATCTCCTATCTCCATTACAGGATGTTCTATAACATAAGGGGCACTATGGCCTTCACCATAAGGAAATCCAATTTTCCCTCCAAATTCCCACGGTCCGCAAGAAGCATATCCATACATCGGGGTCGCCTCATATCCATATAGTCGCATGCACATGAATTGAGCTTCAAAACATTTATTTCCATCTGCATAAAAATCTCCTAAAGGCATACCTATTATATTGGCAGAAAATCCTAAAATAAAAGGATTTACTGGTACTCTATCAGGCTTTTCACCCATTAATACTGCATGAAATCTTTCCACGGGAGACATCTTATCCATTTTATCACGCTCCAATTAAGTTTTTAGCTACTTTTACCGCTTCAACAGCATCCTTTCCATATCCATCTGCACCTATCTTCTTGGCAAAATCAGAATTTATAGGCGCTCCACCAACAATAACTTTGGCTTTGTGATTCTTTCCTTTTAGTTGTTTTATCACAGGCTCCATGTAGAGCATACTGGTGGTCATTAAAGCAGAAATAGTAACAAGATCTGCATCTTCTTCCTCAGCCTTTTTAACGAATGTATCTACTGGAACATCTTTTCCAACGTCAACTAGTATAAATCCTGCTACTTCAAGCATCATTTTCACCAGATTTTTCCCTATGTCGTGAATGTCTCCCTGCGCAACTCCAATTATGACTTTAGCTGGCTTTTTGGCAGAAGCATCGACTTTCAAATGGGGTTTTAAAATGTCAATTGCAGCATACATAGCATCTGCAGAAAGCAATATTTCAGGAACGAACATCTCTTTGCATTCGTAAAGATCACTTACCTTTGCCATCCCCTTATTGCAACCGTTCATCAGAGCTTCGTAAGGATCTATCCCAAGTTCAAGAGATTTTTTTGCCAATTCTTCACTTTTGACCTCATCGCCGTCTATAACGGCTTTTGCCAACCCTTCTAGAATTTCTTCCTTTGACACCATACAAACACCTGAAATTTATAATAAATACATATTCGCTAAAATTAGAAATCCCTAATTTATAAGACTTATTAATGGATGGCATCTCCATCCACATTAAAAATTATATATATAGTGACTAATTAAGATTATAAATAATAAATTGAATTGATTTTTGATGTCTATCGAAGAAGATATTGAAAATACTATAGATATCCTAAATAGATTAAGAGAAGAAGAAGGGGTAATCATAGTTGAAGGGCAAAAAGATATTGAATCATTGGTAAATCTTGGTATTGATAATAAGATTATTGCTGTTTCTCAAAAAAATATTTTCTGCTTAATTGACAGTATTTCTGAAAAAGAAGTTATAGTATTAACTGATTTTGATAAAAAAGGAACTTATCTTTTCAAAAGATATATGAAAGAGCTTCAATCTTCAGATAAAAAAGTAATTACAATTTATTATCGCGAACTTAAGAAATATCTAAAAAAATATATTACTGGAATTGAGCAGATCTACCCTTTTCTAAAAAGAAGAGGCCCAATTGAAGTACATGAAGACTTAATTTTCTAATAAAAAGAAGTGCGGTCGCCGGGCCATTTTTTCTAATACAAATGCCTTTAGATAATGTATAAGTCTTAATCA
>LNGC01000067.1 GCA_001587715.1 Candidatus Methanofastidiosum methylothiophilum
TATAATTCACTTGAGATAACACCATTAGAAAATCCATATCTTACAATCGCAAGCTCTAGTGATCCTCGGCCACACATGCCTACCCCAATAAGAAGTGAATTTCTGTTGTCCATCTTACAAAGTTTGCTGGCTAAACCACATCTTATTATCTTCCCCCCCATTGCGCCTAAGAATAATAAAATTATTAATGGAATATTTATCTGAGTATTTTCTCGATTAAACAAAAGCCCGATATACACAAAAAATAGTGGCATAAATAAAAATCTCATTAAAGTATTCATCTCACTTGTTACTTCATTAAATCTAATTCTAAAAGATAACATTGGATCTTCTTTTTCTTTTATTCTACTTAGCACAAGGCCAGCAAGGAAAGAACCTATTACTTCATGAAGTCCTATAAAAGAAGCGAAAAGAGCGAAAACTAGTGTGAAAATAAATACAATCATAATGGATTGGTGTTGATCACCTTCAACTAAATATTTCACAATCCTCCGACCTTTTGAAGATATCAAAAATTCACTTATCAGAATAGTAATTACAAAAAAGATGACTATTTTTAGCGTTACGTTTCCTATATCTACTAGATTAAACGTTGATTGATTAAGTGTAATAGTTGACAACAACCCAACTAGGTATATGGCAATTATATCATCAAAAAACGAGGCTCCAAGGAGAATATGGGATACAGTCTGATTACTTTCATTTGCCACTAGTCCTCCTATAATTTCTACAGCCGTATTTGTTAAAATAATGCCGACGAATAGAGATGGAATTAATCCGAATCCCATTAACCATGGAACTGAAAAACATAAAACAAATGATGTTAGTACGCCAAAGATACCAACGATAATCGCCTTATACTTAGCCTTTAAAAGTTCTTTATACTCGCTTGTAAGGCCTGCATAAAGCATTATAACTAATAGCCCGATATCGGCAAGCACTTCTATTTCTTTGCCTGGATAAATTATTCCTAGTATAAATGGCCCAAATGCTATACCACAAATGACATGACCTACAATACTAGAGATATTTTTCCTCTCTGCTATATCTCCAAATACTTTTGCAAATAAAAATATCAACAAAATATTGGTGAGGTCAATCATGTAATACCTCATCTATAGCTTTTCTAAGGGCTTCCTTTAACAAATTTGTATTCCCCTTTTTATAACAAACTGGAAGATTGAAAATTTCTGAAAACTCTTCACATCTTCCATAATAAAGATCTTTGTCACCAAAATCAAGGTCTAAAGCAACAGTCCTTTTATAACCTGTTCTATCAAATACAAGCTTCATTTTATCGATATCAAAGGATCCCACAGTTTCACAAGATAACTCTTTCCAGTATTTTGCCCAACCATATGTCATAAACCATGTGCCCGGTTCCTCATTTATAGTTTCTATGTACCTGTTTCTTGATCCTATTAGTGCACAAACACAATCATCAACAATTTCTCCTTGATTATCTTTTAAGATAATTACTGGAACTTCTATCTTGCTTTCTTTCATTAAAGCTTCAACATTTCCAAGAGAATTCCCACAAAGACCAAAAAATAATACAAGATAATCAACATGTTTCTCTAACTCTTTAGCTGCCAACGCAACTTCTTTTTTTATCATCGAGGGATCTACATGTAATGCAAGAGGGAGTAGATATAAAATTGCTTCAACATCATTCTCTCGTTTTAGAAATTTGACTGAACATAATTCCCTTATTATTCTAAATTTCTCTGGGGCACTATTCTTTCTGAGAATATCTTGAAACTCTTTAGAGGCTTCATTGTCATAGACTAGTATCTTGTCTATTTCTGGGAAGCTTTCGAGTATTTCTAATAGCTCATCCTCAAAAATTTGACACACTAATATTCCTATCCTCTTCATTAAACTCTATCCCCTAACCCACCTTAGTACTTCATTAAAACTCGGCTTTTGTCCATGCATCAATATTCCTATTTTGAATATTTTGGATGCGGCTTTTGCTGAAATTATTACAGAAAGAGAGAGAATTATCATTGAGATAATTATATCAATTAAGGATACTTCAGAAAGTAAAATTCTCATAATCATTATTGTTGGGATAAAGGGCGGTATCATACCCAGTAATCTTATGAAAGTCATGTTTGGATTTTGTACTATCCCAAAAAATAACAATAAGGGGATAAAGACAATGAAAGATACCAATGCAGATATTTGCTGAGAGTCCCTTGTACTAGTTGAAATAGAACCTATCATTGCAAATATCGACGAGTAAAACAGATACCCTAAAATGAATAAAATCATGATTAGAATACCCTTCTCAAGAGATACTAAAGGAATTTTCAAAAAAGATGTTATAATTACTACCCCGGTTATCCAAATACCTACCTGTAATATTCCCAAACCACCCAACCCCACTATTTTACCTGAAAGTAGCTCAGTAGGTGATATTGTGGATAGCAATACCTCAACTACCTTGTTCTCTTTTTCTTCAATTATGCCGTTTAGGAGATACCCCCCAGCGTTCATGATAGACATGAACAGAAATAATGGAAGAAGATAGTTCCCGACAAAAGAAAAAGGAGTTTCAATCTCATCTCCCTTTTTAGTTACAGTTATTCTTTCCATAGTAATTGGATTTTTGACTTTATTAATAGTTTCCTTAGATACACCTTTATCTTCAAGGAGGCTTTCAATTATAATATCAGATAGTATTCTCTCAAGATTCATATTTGCCGATGAAAATGATGATAACTGAACTTTTGAGTAATAAGAAGCCCTACCAATCTTTAAAAAATCTCTTGGGATTATTATATAGCTCGATATACTATTATTATCAAGAAGTCGTCTCGCTTCATCAGCATTTACTATCTCTTCTATAACATAATCGGTATATCTTTCTTTAAGAATTGGTAGAACAATGCCGGTTTCATCAACAACCCCAAGAGTTTCTTTCTCATGAGATATAGTTTGCATAAAAAATACAGGGATAACCATTGACATAACTAGGATTAAAGGAAGAAGAAAGGTCAGAATAATAAACTCCTTTCTCTTGACATTGGTCAAAAATTCAGTTATCGCAACTATTCTTATTTTAGACGCCATTTGTCACTACCTCAACAAAGATACTTTCAAGAGAGGATTCAGATATTTCATACTTAGATATATCTCCTCTTTGTAATAATACTTTCAAAAGATCATTATAATTAATATTTCTTCTTAATTCTATCTCAGCTTTATTCCCCTCATAGTAAACATTTTCTATAATGTCTATATCCTCAAGATTCATTATTTTATCCCTGAACTCAACAGAAACAAAATTCTTTGAATATTTCTTTTTTACTTCTTCTATGGGCCCATCTATTACCTTTTTTCCTTTATTAATTAATAATATATGATCACAAAGCCTTTCAGCTTCATTCATCTGATGTGTAGAAAAAATTATAGTTTTTCCAGATTCCTTTAATGAGTATATAATTTCCTTCATATTCCTTGTGTTTATTGGATCAAGTCCTACAAAAGGTTCATCTAGAATAACAAGATCTGGATTATTAATTAGAGATACAATAAGTTGAATATTTTGCTGCATCCCTTTAGAAAGTTCTTCTACTTTGCTGTTGGCCCTATCTTTAAGGCCAACTTTATCAAGCCATATAAATGTGTTTTTTCTTGCTTCTTCTGAACTTAATCCTTTAAGTTTTCCAAAATATAGTAAAATATCAGATACCTTATATTTTCTGTAAAGACCTCTTTCTTCAGGTATGTATCCAATTCTCTTTTTACTCTGCTCAGATAGTTTTTTTCCAAAAACTTTGATATCTCCAGAATCCGGAGCTATTATACCCATAATCATTCTAATAGTAGTTGTCTTACCGGCTCCGTTTGGCCCTAAAAATCCATATATCTTACCGCTTTCAGCGGTAAATGAAAAATTATTAACCGCAACTCTATCATTATATTTCTTTGTTACATTAGTTATTTCTATTACATTCATCTTATTACCTATAATTGTCTATTTATTATTAGGGCCAGATTTTCCGCATCTTCGGGTATTTTTTTTAATGTAGAAATTATACTTTCAATTGATTTAGATAAATTATCATCCTGAACTTGTTTAATATACTTATTTGACAATAGATCAGATAATTCTTCTGCTTCATTCTTCTTCTTTAGTATTTTCTTAGAAAATCTATTAATATTTTCATTTTCTATATCCTCTATTTTTCTCATCTTGAGATATATTTCTCGTGTAATACTCTCATTTGTTTCTACTAATTTTATTAAATCTTTAATAAGTTCTTTGGGAATTTTTTCTTCTTTTATACTAATCAGTAACTCAGAAGCGAATTTGGCTTTTTGACCTATATCTCCCATGATGCTAGATATTTCACCATACTTTGTTCCATTTGGCCCTAATAATAGAGCCTTATCGAGGCTCTGCTTTAGCCTATCTTCGTATGATTTACCTTCTTTTTCTAATTCCATGACTATTTTGCACTTATCTTCCATCTCTGGAATACAATCTTTTTCGAAAAGCTTAATTGCTTCTTCAAATGTTATAAATGAGTCTTTTACACACTTAATCTGATGATTAAAATCATTAATATACTCTTTAGAAAAAACATTATTAAACAGGTTCATTTTGAAGCTAGCCATCTCATCAGCCTCTATATAACTAGTATTATTCCGTTACATTTATAATTTTATTTAATTTTTAAAGTGCCTTATGTGGTAAGATGGAGAGATTTGACTTTAAGATAGCCCAAGATGAAAATGTATACCCCCCAAGTGAAGATTCTTATTTATTGATTGAGGCAATCAATCCAATAAATTTTGGGAAAGCACTTGAAATTGGTGTAGGGAGTGGCATTATTTCTCTTCATCTTGCAAGAAAAATCGATACAGTCTTTGCTTGCGACATAAATCCTTATTCACTATTCTTATCTAAACAAAATGCTTTTGCCAACTCATTAAGTAACATTTATCTATTTTATTCAAATATTTTTTCTTCAATTAAAGTTGGAACTTTATTTGACCTTATAGTATTTAATCCACCTTATCTACCGGTTGAATCACCACCACGAAAAATAATTGACTTATCTTATCATGGAGGGGTCGATGGTGGGGATCATATACGTGCATTCTTGGACGGCCTAGGGTCATTTTTATCTAATAATGGAACTGCTTATCTCCTCCAATCATCTCTTTACCCACTGGAAAATACTACCAATTATCTGGAAAAGAACAATTTTAGATATAAAATTAAAAAAACATTAAAATTAGATTTTGAAATATTATATGTTCTTGAAATCAGCTTTTTCAAAAACAATAAATTTTAAGCATAATTGTTCATATGTATTTCCTAAATCTGGTAATTTTTTGAAGTAAACAAGATGAGAACTACAGCCTTTGTTACAATCCGAAGACCCAAATTTTATTACAGGAATTTCAGCATCTTTGTCGTTAGCTAAATTTTTTGAAATATCGTGCTCATAATTCTTATTTGTTTCTGATGTTATTATTTTGATTATTTTGGCCTTTTCTAGAAGATAATCAATATGCCACCTTTTACATTTTTTTTTATTTAGGTGATGTCTTACCCTGCCAAATCCACCAAGAGCACTACCATTATAGACATAATAACCTTTTTTGAATAAAAAGTTCCCTAGTTTTCCAATTACTATATACTGTTCCTTTTCAAGTATTAAAACTAAGGAATATGTTCCTTTTTGCATTGTTCACAGTGCCGAATATTTCTCTATAAACTTATCCTTAAGTGACAACCATTCCTCTAGTTTTTCAGGAATTTGATCTAGATAGTATATTTTTTTATCACCAACACTTTCCTTGATGAATTTAATATCTGATTCATTTAGTAGTTTTTCAACAACTTTATCCCTATCTATTTTGTCATACTCTTTAATCCATTCAGGTAATCTCTCACCATATATCTTAAGCATAAATTGGATATCCATCCTAGAACAATAAACAATTATCTTATGATTCTTTCTTTCCGATGATTTCATTTTTAAAATATCAATAGCCTCACTTATAAAAAGCCCCATATCTTCCCAAGAGTAAACTTTTGTCCCTTCTAACTCTCCAGTAACCCTATAGTTTTTATCGAAATAATTTAATAGAGCTACAAGTTGTTTTGGATCCTTAATTGTAACTTCATTTGTTTCTAGGTTTCTATTATATATAAACGAAAATTTCTTCATATCTCTCAAGTATTCTTTGAATTTTTCAGGTAGTAATACCGTTGCAGGTTTTACAACTATTTTTGCTCCATTTCCCTCAATATATCCATATACCTGTATCTTCAAATGAACACCAGATATTAAAATTGGATTTTCTAATATATAAATTTATATATACATGAGTTTGCTGTTACTTAATTGTTTAATCTACCAAAAGCTAAGATTTATTAATCAATTAACTTCTTCTATTTCAAAATACAGAATTTTGAAATGCAGGAGGCTTATTATTGGATATAGAAACCCAGTTATCAAAAAAATACGGTATTTCACGAGAAGATCTGATAAGAGCAATTGAGCGAGAGAGAAAATTAATTGACTCTAAAGGTAGTGGGGGTAGAAAAAACAGAATAAAGCTTGTAGAGACAGAATTCGTCAAAAGACATTTCATTAGCCCAAAAAACGCTGAAAAATTCCTGAAAGAAGCAAAAAAACGTATTTCTAATACTTCTTTTTGGAGATTAAGAAGAAATCTTGAGAAAAAAGGTATACTAATTGATCCAGATGGAAACTTAATAGAATAAAATATTACTTATTAACTATTAAATATTATTTATTAATTAATATATATTACATAATAATTTATAATCCAGTTTTATTTATATAATACTATTAGATTATGCTATTTACCTCATTTACCCCACTCTAAACAATGAAAAATATACTTTTTTAGGGCCAAAACATTTATAAATAATCCTAATAATTATTAGTTAATACATATCAATTAATAAATATTATGTATTAAATATTATATAATAGGTGATATCTTGGAATCTATTGCCGTATACAACCAGAAAGGTGGAACAGGTAAAACTACAACCACTATAAACCTTGGACATTCCCTTGCACTCACGGGGAAAAAAGTACTCATAATCGATATAGATGATCAAGGAAACGATGCAGAATGTCTAGGTGTTAAATTTACTAAAAGTATTTATCATCTACTAAAGGACGAAGCGCCTTTTGAAGAATGCATTTTAACTGCTAGAAAAAATTTGGATCTGCTGCCTTCAGATGAAACTATCTCTCAGGTAGCCCTAGAAATGGTTGGCTGGAGAAATAGAGAGAATGCTTTGAAAAAGCGTCTTGAAGGCATTGATAAAAAATATGACTATGTGATAATCGACTGCCAAACTGGATTAGGTATACTTAATGAAAACGCTCTTAATTTCTGCCAGAAGCTGCTTGTGCCTGTATCAATGGAATATCTTTCTGTAAAAGGTCTTTTTAAAGTTGATAGACTCATTTATGATCTCAGAGAAGACTTCCAAAAAAACTTGAAGATAGATCTGATAGTTCCAACATTTGTCGATGAAAGGGTAAAAAGAACTAAAGAATATATTGAATTTTTTGAGAGCATGGACCACTTTAAGAATATTATAAGTCCATATATAAGAATAGATACTAAATTATCAGAAAGTTTTGCACATGGAAAAACAATATTTGAATATTCTTTGAACTCAAGAGGCGCCTATGACTATATCCAATTATGTAAAAGAGTATTGGAGGGGATTTAATGGCCTTAACCGAGGGATTAAAGAATGATTTGGAGAAAGAAATACAGAGAAGGGTGATACTAACTAAAGAGGAAATTGATCACGAAAAAGAAAAAAAAGAAATAATGACCCAACGTTTTACTCATAAAGAAGTTGAAAAGTCTCAATATAAAAAGAGAAAAGTCATAAAAAGTTTTTCTCTTGATGAAGAACTTGTAAATGCACTTGACACCCTGATAAAAGATAAATTGGGAATTCCAAGGTCAATTAAAGTATCTTTGAATACCGGGGAAAGAAGTTCAACTGTCGAAGAGGCAATAAAAGAATATATCGATAGAAGGGATCCCGCCCTTTTAAAATAATTATTAACTAATATTTAATATATAATAGTTAATAATTATTATATATTAGTTGATAACTATTATATATCTAACTGTTTAATTCTCTCCTCCTCAGATATGACCTCACCAGTATCCCTATCAACACATTGAACCATTCCGTCTATAACTGCTGTTTTAATTTCTCCTTTTGCAGGATTAAAACCTTTCAAGTTTTCTGCATCCATTAGTCCACTTTGAACCGCTTTAAATAGTGCCGAGGAGGATGTCAAAGGATCATCGCTTTCCGTAAATGAAGCTATGTTTTCTAGAATCAATTTAGTATCTTTTAGTATCTCTTCCTTTCTTTTTATTATCCTCTTATTATCCTCTATACCGGGCAAACCTTTCAGACAATTTTTTATTACACCTTTAGCAATCTTTGAGCTTTCAATTATAACCTCTGGAGTTGCAACATTATACGCTTCAGAATACCCAACAACATGAACAATATGCGGCTTTAAATACATACCAATTGTTATTGAAGAAGCAAGTTCACCTTTAGCTATATCTTCATCCACAGAAAGAGATGCAAGGCCTGTTCTTATCATCCTTAGAATAGTGAAATCTTTATCTGATAATTCTGATATTATCTCTAGTTTTGCGAGCATTTTTGCTAAATCCATCTCAAGAGATATCTCTGGAGGAACATTCATCATAAACTGCTGGACGTAATGCCTAACCCCTAATTTTTTTGCGTTGTAAGTAGCAATATATGCAGAGGCAACTTCAATCGGATCAGAAGTTTTTCTAAGAGCCCATTGATGAGAATCATTAATTTCAAT
>LNGC01000068.1 GCA_001587715.1 Candidatus Methanofastidiosum methylothiophilum
TAAAGAATGATTTTGACAATGTAGATACAAAGAATTATGTTGATTCATTACCCAAGCTTTCTGAAAGCTCTTCAGAAAAGGAATTGATTAAAGATATAAGGGAAATTATGTGGATATATCTCGGAATTATTAGAGACGAGAAAGGAATTAAAACTGCAATTAAACAATTTACTGAACTAAAAAATAAATTTGAAAAAATTAATTCTACAGAAAATTATTTAGTATACTTCAAATTAAGGAATATTCTTTTCGTGGCACAAGCTTTAGCCATATCGGCTCTTGAAAGAACAGAGTCTAGAGGGGCACATTATAGAAGTGATTTCCCAAAAGAAAACAAAGATTGGAAAAAGGCAATTGTAATAAAAAAAGGATTTGATATTGAATATGAGGCGAGATAGTTGTTATTATCAATAATAGGCAGTCAATGGGGAGACGAAGGAAAAGGAAAAGTAACTGATATTTATGCTGAAAACTCTGACATAGTGGTCAGATTCCAAGGGGGAAATAATGCTGGGCATACAATTGTTGTAGGGGATAAAACCTACAAGTTTCACCTAATGCCATCTGGAGCCGTCCATAGAAAATCCCTTGTACTCGGAAACGGGGTAGTAATCGACCCAAAAGTACTCATCGAAGAAATTGAGAAATTAAAGAAAGACGGATTTAATCCAGAGATATCTATTAGTGATAGGGCAAATATAATAATGCCTTACCATAGAATTCTTGATGGTATCGAAGAGAAGATGAAAGGATCTCTTGCAGCTGGAACAACAAGAAAAGGGATTGGGCCATGTTATTCTGACAAAATATCACGTTTTGGGATTAGATTTTCTGACCTAATGGACTTAGATGTTTTTAGAGAGAAACTTGATTTAGTCATCCCAATCAAACAAAAAATTTTTGACGCTTTTGGAGAAGATGTAACTTTAGAAGTTGATTCGATATTTAATGAATATGCTACTTATAGGAATTATTTGAAAGACTATGTAAAGGATACCTCAGTTTTTTTAAATAAGGCTTACGACCAGGGTAAGACTATACTAATGGAAGGGGCACAAGGAACACATTTGGATATAGATCATGGTATCTATCCATTTACTACGTCCTCCAATACAAACGCAGGAGGAATATGTACAGGCGCCGGAATATCCCCAAATAAAATTGATGAAATTGTGGGTATAACTAAAGCCTATACCTCTAGAGTTGGCGAAGGACCTTTCCCAACTGAACTTCTTGATAAAGAAGGTGAATATTTAAGAGAAAAAGGTAGGGAATTTGGAACTACAACTGGTAGACCACGAAGGTGTGGCTGGCTTGATTTAGTTTTAGTTAAATACTCTTGTATGTTAAATAATTTTTCTGGCCTTGCAATCACCAAGATAGACGTGTTAACAGGAATGAAGAAACTAAAAATCTGTTATGCTTACGATCATAAGGGGAAAATTATCTATGATTTCCCATCAAATATGAAAATACTATCTGAGTGTAAACCAATTTACGCTGAATTTGACGGATGGGACGAATTTGATTGGAATAAGATTAAAGATGCCAAGTCTTTGCCCAAGCAAATTCAATCCTATACTAAATATATTGAAGAACAGACTAATACGCCTATATGTATGATTTCTTTTGGCCCAAAAAGAAATGAAACTTTAATAATAAACGATCTTTTTAGGGGAGTTTAATTGTTTGGTCTTTTTAATGACTTTAAATATAAAATGGCAATAGTCGTTAGGGACGATTTGAAGTTATCAAAAGGAAAACTTTCTGCCCAAGTGGCACACGCTGCAGTAAGCTGTGCAATAAAATCAGAAAAAAACAATAAATATTTTTCAGAATGGTTTTCGGAAGGTCAAAAAAAAGTTGTTCTAAAAATTGATAATTTAGATTCCCTTATCAAAGTTTTTAACGAGGCTAAAAGTGTTGGCCTCACAACAGAATTGATAAAAGATGCAGGTTTAACAGAAATCCCACCAGGAACTATTACTGTACTGGGAATAGGTCCAGCTCCCGAAGGTGAAATTGATAAGGTAGTAGGCAACCTGAAACTTTTATAGTTGAACAATACAAAAGCTTATATAAATATTTTTTAAAAATTATTCTTAAGTAGTATTGGAGGTAAAAAAATGAAAAAAGTATTTGTTGTCTTATCAATAATGATTTTGGCTATTTCTCTATTCGTTTCTCCTATATTCGCAGCAGATAATAATTCCCCCGAACTTCAAAATGGAGTTCTATTATATACTTTCAAGAATAACATCTTTTCTTATAAATTTCAAGTAGAGTACAAAGATGCCGATGGAGATTTGCCAAGATATATGTTTGCATTTATTAATGGATCACGAAGAGAAATGATTAAAGTAGATATAACTGATAATAATTCAAAAGATGGAATAATGTATATATTAATTTTAGACGAAGATGAGCTTTTCAAATTAGCGCCAAAGGCAAAAGAATGGGATATTGAATATTGGTTTAGAACAAATGATGGAAAAGGCCCAGTAATCACTAAAATGTCTAAGCTATTTGCATTAGATACAGAATCAATGGGGCTAAGTACTAGTAATTCTGGTGGTGGAGGAGGAGAAGGGAACCCTTCTAGTGGCTGTGGTTGTGGAAAATAGCACGTCAACCATTAATTTTATATATCTTTTTTTTAAACCAATGACAAGGTGAAATTATGGAGTTCTATGTTTTCATAGCGATTGTAATAGGATTGATAGCATTATTTTCTATAATTGAGGGACTTAGTAGGAAAAGAAATACTTTGAGCAAGCCTCCATTAAAAGGCAACGAAAGAAATACTCAGTATGTTCCGCAATCAATTCCAAAAAAATAAAATAAAATATTATTTTTTTCCTCTTTTCTTAATATATTTTACTACTAAGTATATTATCCCAATTAGAATTACTATAGGGATGAAGAATCCGCCTAATATTATTATCCCTGCTATTGATGCTATGAACGCATCTATCGATTTATCAAAGGCGTCCTTTATTCCCCATTCATGTGTAATCTTCTCAGGTTCGTATAGATTTATGTAAAATGTACCAAAAGATGTTGTATTATCAAGGTATTTTATCCTACCTTCGTAGCTTTCTATCTCCCCTCTGATTCTTCCAAGTTGGACTTCGATTGCAAGAACATCTTCGACATCTTTAGCCATATCTAGAAGTTCGGTATATCTTTTTTCCTGGTTTTTCAAATTTTTTAATCTTGCCTGTAAATCTATATATTCTTCAGTAACATCATATGCTGAACTTTCTTTGGATTTGATCTTTCCAATCTGGCCCAAAGAATCACTAAATTCATCAAATCTTTTTTCTGGTATCTTTATCGTGATATTACCGCTTTTAGTATCTGTACTTGAGATCCACATATTGGAGTTTGTTACATATCCTCCAAAATTAATTGCCAATTCTTTAATTTTAGATAATGAAGAATCAAAGTTTTCAACTTCAATATTTGCATTTCCATTTTTAACAACTTTTCGATCATTTGGATTTAATTGACTTGATTCGGTATAACTTTGAGAAGCTGTTTTCGGATAAGCATCGCTCTTAGGTGCGCCACCATATCCAACATCATAAGAAACGCCTTCATCATATACCCTCTTTGAGTATAGATTAGAACCTAAAAATATAGTTCCCACAAGAAATCCCGCCATTAAAATTGCAATAATACCAATTGCCCCAATTATAATATAGGATTTTTTCATATCATCACCAATAGATGATTATTTTGGGCTATATTTATATATTTCGATATGGTTCAATTTACATTGAACCTTTACTATTTAATTTCAAAGTTTTAAAGAAATTTTCTGTTATTTTGTCCCCTACTATTTTTACTAAAATTTCTCTGTCTTCAGTGTAGGAAAAAGCCCCAATAGATATCTTTGCAGCGGCAAAATTCATATGACCACCAGCAGAACCCATCTTAGAAAAAGCCTTTATAATTATCTTACTTATATCAATAACTTGGTCTCTTGATCTAGCAGATACAAATACATGATCTTCTATTATTCCAATAACTAGGGATACAGTAATGCCTTCAAGTTTTAATAATAAATCTGCGGATTGTGACAAAGATTCTTTTGTTTCTACATATCCAACATTTGAAATAACATATTTATCATATATCTTTTTGTTATTAATGGCCTTAGACAAGACATCAAGTGTAATTGAAGAAATATTGGGATTTTCAATAATATTCAGAAGTTCTTTATTGATCTTAGGTTTCAAATAATACACTGCTTCAGTATCTTCCTTTTCAAAATTTCTCTTAAAGTTATTAGTATCTACAAGAATTCCATACATTAATCCGGTGGCCAATTGTTCATTCACTTCAATTCCAAAATCCCTTAAGTATGAAGTCATAATAGTTGCCGTAGCGCCAACTTTGGGCCTTATGTCTGTAAATTCTGCATTTATTTTTTCTTCTTCAGTATAATGATGGTCAATTATAATATCTGGTTTTAATTCTGAGGGAAATATGGTCGTATTGGAAAGATTTGGCATATCAATTAATGCAATTAGGTCATACTCTCTTAGGATATATTTTTTATGTTCTGTTATCTTTTTAAAATCCCATTTTAAGAGTTCAACCATCATTTTGTTTCCTTCATGACCAATCTCGCCCCCGTAATAAATGTCTGAATTTACCTTCATACTTTCCGCAATTGCTTTAAGCGCGTAGGAACTTGACATTGCGTCGGGATCAGGATTGTCATGCATTACAATTGCTAGTGACTTAGACTTCTCAAGCATTTTTCTTAATAGATCTTTATTTCTCCAATAAGATGACAGTTCAAGTTGATTTATTATTATTTGAGCCATTGATCTATCTGGAGTAACAACAAAATCGGCCCCCAATTTCTTAAGTCCTGAGATATGCTCTGAACTTGGAGCATTTACAATTATTAAAGCTTCTTTGTTAAGCTCTCTAGAAATCTTCAAAGCTTCAATATTGACTTTATGGTCAGAAGTTGTAATTATTATCTCTTTAAATTTTGATATATTTAAGCCTATAAGATTAAATGATTTGGTAAAATCAAAAAGATATGTTTTGCACCCAATAGTTTCTGCCCTATTCAAAGCTTGCATGTTCTTATCTATAACAACTACTTCTTTGCCTCTTTTTTTTAGCACTAAAGATACTGCATATCCGATTTTGCCGGCCCCAAAAATAAGAGACATAAGTCTAAGTATAGGGGGAAATATATATCTTTTTCTGATATGACCAAAATAATTATAAATGATACTAATATTTACCTGTTGAGGTATGTCTTTGGAAGGTTCAGTAGACGACGAAATTATCAAAATTTCAAATGAATTAAAGGCATTGGAATCTGAGGCGGAATCCTACAAAAAAGAACTTTTGGCCTTAAAGCAAAAAAGAGATGAAAGAAACGCTCAAGTTTCTGATTTAATCAAGAAAGGTAAAGAAAACAAGGAACTTAGGGATAAAGCTAACGAGGAAACAAAAAAATACAAGACTTTACGTGAAGAAAATAGCTCAAAACTCAAAGTAATCTATGATTCTTTGAATAAACTTAAGGAAGCTACAAAAAATAAAGACGTGACATCCTCTTCCGAGATTGAAAAAAAGATAGATAATATTGAATGGAAACTTGAGACTGAAGTACTTTCTTTAGATAAAGAACGACAACTCGTAGATATCATAAAGGACCTAAAAAAGGACCTTAAAGAATCAAAAACTTATGAAAACCTCTCTAAAGAGGCTCGCTTTTCTCGAAAAGATTTAGATACATTGAAAAAAAATTCTGAAGAATTCCACAAAAAAGTTTTGGAGCTATCGGATGAATCTACAAAGTACCATGAACGAATGATATATTATTTTAATAGCTCTGAAGATATTAGAAAAGAAGCCGATAACTTACACAAAAACTACACCGAAAAGAAAAAAAATGTTGATGAACTTTACGATAAAATAAGAGAGCTAAGGGCAAAAATCAAAGGATTAGAAATCAATTCAAGAAAATCTGAGAAGCAAGAAAAAGAGAAAAAGATAAAAGAAAAGAAAAAAGAACTATCAAAGAAAAGTGAAGATATCTTGGAGAAATTTAAAAATGGAGAAAAACTCACCTTGGATGAACTGAAGATTCTCCAAGCCGGAGGAAATATTTGATAGTAGAAATATCTTTTGTCCCAATTGGAGTTGGAACCTCTCTTAGCCGTTATATCGCTAAAGTAATAAAAAACATAGAAAAAAGTGGATTAAAATATCAGCTTACCCCAATGGGTACAATTATAGAGGGTGAGTGGGATGAGATATCAAATTTAATTGATTATTCACATAATTTAATCTTTGAAATGGGAATAGAAAGAATTATAACTAACATAAAGATTGATTATAGATTAGACAAGAAGTCTTCCATGCAAGATAAAATAGACTCAGTCAAAATGAAGATGGTAGAGTTCGATGTTTGAAAAGAAAATATTAGTACTCTCAGTCGATAGAGATAATGATCTGGGAGTTAAAACAGGCATTCAAGGGCCAATAATCGGAGAAAAAAATATCCTAAATGCAGCCATGGAACTTGGTATAGCTGATCCCACAGAATCGGATACTAATGTTCTATTTAGAGCAATACAAGTCTTTCGAAAATTGAAAAATGAAGATACTCCTTGTGAAGTCGTAGCCCTTACTGGTGATGCTGACGTAGGTGTAAAATCAGATATCGTGCTCTCAGATCAACTCGACCATGTTCTTAAAAAAATAAAAATAAAAGGTGTAATTCTTGTTACAGATGGTCGAGAAGATGAGAATATTTTACCGGCAATTCAATCAAAGGTGCCAGTAATATCTATTGATAGAATTGTCATACAGCAAAGCGAGACAATTGAAGAAACATATTTTATTCTTCATAGATATATACGAGAGGTCATGGAAGACCGAAAACTTGCAGGGCTCATGCTTGGTGCACCCGGATTAGTTTTTCTACTTTTTGGAGCGGCCTTTTTATTGGGAAAACCCCAGTTAGGCTGGTTTGGATTTTTGTTTGTCTTAGGGATATATTTATTTTTCAAAGGATTTGGAATTGATACTTTCTTAAAGAAAGAATTCTCTCCAAAGAGAGTGGGATTTGTATTTTATCTCATTGCCGTATTATTGGGTGTACTAGGAGTATGGCAGAGTTATTATTATCTTCTTCAATTCCCAACTTGGCAGAGTATACCTTTAATAATAGCAACAATTCTATCACGAATTGAACTCATTTACGTTGCATTTGCAATAGCGATGTTCGGCAGATTTCTAGAAGCTTACTCTACAAATAAAAAGGAAGTAATGAGCACACTTGCACTGACATTTTTCACTGCAGTATTCTCATTTATCTTATATCAGTCTGCCAACTTTATCTTGGGATCTATATCTCTAGAAATTCTAATGATCTATCTAGTTATAGCAGGTGGACTTACAGTTCTATTCATGAGATTAACTGGTAAATTAAGAGTAAGAATTATGCCTGAAGCTTGCAGTTAGCAAGTTCATGCAATTTATCTATTCCACTTTCCATTCCAATTCCGTAAAGTATATCTCCTTCTTTCAATGTGAAGTTTTTCTTTGGTGAGTAAATATAGTCTTTATCTCTTCTTATAAGAAATATATATATGCCTGTCTTACTCTGGAGTTTTATTTCTTGAAAAGTTTTATCTATAATAATTGAGCCTGAGCATATCTTTACCCTTGCAATAATCTGATCAGTTTCTTTCATTGCTTCTTTAAATATTGGGTGAGCATCAATCCCCCTAGTTACAATATCTGCTATCTCAGAAGCCGCATCAGCAATCGCTTCAGTTGCTTCAGTTATATGAACCAGACTGAGTAGGTCTTCGGGATTATTGACTTTAGAAGCCTTTTCAAGTATTTTTCTACCCATCTCATAGTTCAATTTGTCTACAATCTCTTCAAGTTCCATTACTTCTTCTGCGATGTATTTATTATTGTATAAAAGAGCAGTATAGGATAGGGCAACCATCAGTTCTGAATTATTCTTCATCTGTGTTAATATATCTGCCATGTCAGTTTCCATTTTATCACCACTTTGTCCTTATGCCGCTGCAAATACTCTTTAATATTTCAAGGCCAGTGTTGCTGCCCCTTGCTATCAATACATCTCCATCTTTGATAACAAATCCTTTGGAAGGATTATATTTAATTGAATCTTTTCTTTTAACAGCAATTATATAAGTGCCTATCTTAGATCCCAATTCAGCTTTTTTCAATGTCATATGTGATAGTTTTGATTTAGGTGAAACTTCATATTTTTCTATTTGCTCTTCAGCGTCTTCAAGAGCTTCATATACAATTGGGTGTATTTTCATATCTCTTAAGATAATATTAGACAGATCTCCAGCAGCATTTGATATTTTTTCAGAGGCTGAGGCAAATTGTAAAACAGCTGAAATCCTTTCTGCATCTTCAACACTCCTTGCAGCAAGCATTGCCGTTATCCTTATTCTATAATTTAATTCGTCCATTCTGCTTTCAAGTTCAGTCACATCTTCTGCTATTTCTTTATTTTTGAAAAGAATTGAAGAATAGGCTAGATCAACCATTAATTCGGAGATATCTTTCATCTCAACTAAAAGATCCTTAACACTCACTGGTTTATATTTGAATGGCCGTGATACTTTGCGTCTTTTACCCATTATTTTTCTCCCCTAAAAGAGACTAAAGTGGTTTATTTTACTTAATATTTAAGGATTTCGAATATATTTATAAATTCTCATATAGAGATTCTACAGGGGCCTGTGGTCTAGTGGATATGGCGTCGGGCTTCGGACCCGGAGATCGGGGGTTCAAATCCCCCCAGGCCCGCTATTTCCTATTCTCTATCTAGTGGAGTAAAAAATCAGGTAATA
>LNGC01000069.1 GCA_001587715.1 Candidatus Methanofastidiosum methylothiophilum
CCTTCCCTGTGACCTTCTGGCCAATTCTTGATGAATCAATGTATTCCATATCCTTTAGTTTGGAAAGGATTGATCTAATACTAGCCTCATTTAGAAAAATTCTTTTTGATAGAAGCTTTCTCCCAATACTTTCTTCCTTCTCAATGATCTTTAACACTATAAGGATGTCTGCATTGGTGAAGTTCGCCTGTGGGATTATCCTTCTCTCAAACATATCAATCAATTTGAGGTGTTAATATATATTACTTTTGTTTGGAAAATAGAATTAAAATAACTTAAAAAAAGAGAAAAAATAAATTATTAATCTTTATTCCCAAAACCAAGTATCTTCATGAACGAAGCCATTGGATATTCTTTTGGTACTATTGTAACGACAACTGCATCTTCTCCAGTTGTGCAACAGCCACACCCGCCACAGCAAAAAGTTACTTTACCAGGTTTTATGGCTTTGAACGTATAGTCACCACCAACTACACTTATTAGAGCAAGATATTGATTCCAATTTGATTCGCAAGGTAGTGGCGGAGCATAAACAGTAAAAGTGTCACCTACTTCTATTCTATCAATGGAAGGTGTATTGCATGTAGCAGTAACAGATACTATACCAAAAAAACTTACTACGAATAGTAAGGATACCAGTATAGAAAATATTTTCTTCATAATATATCTCCGTTATAGTTATCTAAAATTAACAATAATAATATTTAAACTTTTGCCTAGATGTATTTAAATCTAAATTTAATTAAAAGAAAAGAAAAAATAAATTATAGTATCATATCGAGAAGATATGAAAGCTGTTTGATTGGCTCGTTGAGATCAGAGATATTGGCTGCATTCAGGATCAGTATGTCCTTTTTGCCGTAGATGTCCTTTAGGTATATCATGCCTTCAGAGTCATTGAAGTTTCCAATATCGTAGATCCTCTTTATTTCTTCATTGTTGTCCTTGTTTCCAATTAGGATCATATTGTACTTTGCTCTGTCACTTACTGTAATCTGCTTGTCTGTTCTTATCAAGTTTGTTGGCTCAACCTTCACATTTACTGTTTCTTTCTTTGGAACTAGGTCAACTCTCTGTATCTTGTATTTGACATAGTATTTCTCTTCATCATAGTCTTCAACATATACTCTAAAGTACCTGTCTGGGCCCCAGAACACTACACCTTCTTTAAGGCAGTCAAATGGTATTGGTTCGCACAGTTCAATTTTAATTGAGCGCTTGTCTTTTGAACAATCTACGCATCGGTCGACCCATGGGCTATATAAGTTTTGATCGTTCATCAAGAACCTGAGCTTCCATCTTGAACCGTCATTTTGTATATAATTGCAATCACAGTCATCAATACAGCCGTAGTCTATTAATGTGTAAATGTTGAATCGTGCAAGCATATGTTTCTTTATTTCGCCATCAATGTTTTTCTCTAAGTCGTGTTCCATGCCTATGAAAGCAACATCTGCACCTTCAATTGCAAATTCTACTTCCTCTCGGTAGTTGTCACAGTCCAGGTCTTTATTATATTCAATTACGCACTGGCAATCTGACGAAGCGATATCGGGCGATAGATTTGCACTGGGGCTTGGTGTGAAGTGCCTTATTGCAGAACCATAGATTTTACCAGTATTTTTATCCTGAAGGAAAGCAACCATACCGCAGTAATTTGTACCACAAAGATTAATTTCTGTCCGATATACATCGCCATTTCTCAGGTCTTTCCAGTTATAATCTAAGACTTTTTCACTGCAATCTATTGTCCACCTATTTATATTCTGCCAGTATTGTGAATCTATCCTACCAGTTGCAACAGGAGCACAGCAATCACAAGTTATGCCCCATACATTAAGATAAAGTTCTGTATTTGGAAAATCTTTGTTTAGTCTTACAGTTACAAGCGCCTCTTTGTCTGTTGCAGTAGTAAATCTTTCAGGATCCATATTAGTGTTTATTATTATTTTAGCATCACAGCAACTGCTGACATTTGATTCATATGCTGCTTTGAAAGCTTCATAATAAGCTTCTTCTGTATCCGGAGGTATTCTTTGAATTGCTCTAGACTTATCTCCATTGAAGATTAATGTTGGATAATTTAGGGCTGCGTTATAGTCGTATCCATATCCATAGATATATGGCCAAAATCCATAACTTCCAGAACCGAAATGGTCTCTAGCTAAATTATTATATAACGGATCAATTGCAGATTCGCTCATGTTTGAATGGAAAATTATTGGTGTTATGTCGCATAGATATCCTTCAGTTTTCAATCTGCAAATGGCCTTTGTTGCAGCGTCAGACTCTGCCTGAGTATCGACAAAGAGTTCGGCAAGAGTATTATCACAGCAATCAACAGTCATTATATGCCATTTGACAATACCATCTGGGTCTGTTACTTCTACAGTGACCTTCTTTTCTCCCAGATAGTCTTTTCCAGTTTTGTGGTCAAAATTAACTGTTGTCTGGGTCTTATCCCAGTTGATGTCGACTAGTTTTACCTTGTAGTTGCCGTATACTTTAGTCTGCCCAACTTTGAACTCTTCATTTTCCCATGTCCTTGGGGTTCCATAGAAAATTCTACCTACTGCCTTGTCAGGAAAAGTTTCATCTTCATTATACTTGTACATTCTTAGGAGATTTATCTGTCTATCAAGTAGATTATAGCTTGAAGTTTGAACAGAATAACTCTTCCCCCCAGTTTGAATAAAGTCTCCCGGTAGTGTTTCCTTTATATCTTCAATCCAGTAGTCTAAATTTTTTAGTAGGTTCTTATCCTGACCAAGAGTTTTAGTTGCCCAGGTAAAGTCAACATAGTAGCTGTTTCCATATAATACTGAAAACGACTTACCCCTTACTTCAAATTCATAAAGTGAATGAGGCAACGCAGGATTTGGAGGCATATTTGGAAATGTTGGGTCTAGTACTATTAGCAATGCATTTGTTGTAACTGACTGGGTCAGACTAAATGAATCTGTTATCTTTGGTGCTGAACCAGCTCGTGGCCATCCCCCCACCACAGGTAAAAGTTGCCAATTACCGTAAGTATGAAATCCAAAACTATTTGGACAGTAACTGCTTAGATAGTAAACTTCGTAATCAGTTAAATTTTCAAATGTAAAGTTTACATCTGATATTTCTTTGTAGTCATTGAATTTGACAATAACATTTTTTGACCCTGGCCAATCGTTCCACCAGTCTATATTGTTTCTTCCAACAATCCTAGTACTCCTATCTCCATCAAAGAAAGCTTCAACACTTTCTGTATAAAAAGGACAGAACGGATAAGCAGGGGCAGGGTCTCCTCCATGAGAGAAAAAATAGGCAGGCGTAGTGAATCTTCTCCAGTTGTAACCATAATCTAAGTTAGATTTTACACCAGTATAACCAAGTGCAACATTATCGTGGTTATCTTCAGTGAAGTTCCCAGACTCCCATATTATCTTCTCATCAGTACCCGTTACACTGTAGTAAGTTTCATTTGTAAGTTTAGTTACAACTTCTGCCACCCTCTGTATGTCCTTTGCAGTTGCAGCTTCACTCAATACTATCAAAGCCTGAGGATTCCCCTTTTCATCAATAAAGAAGTCTCGTCCAGGCAGTTCCTGTGCAGAGTAGTTTGGTACTAAAGACAATAGAAATGCTAATAATAAAAAAACAGATATAATTTTTTTCATAAGCTCACCTTAATTTTGGAATGAGTCTGTGTATCTCCATTCAATTATCATGCCATCGGCAACTTTTATGTTGGAAATACCAAGCTGGGAGTAATCTTCATTAATCCAGTACTGCCAATACCTGCCAGTTGATCTGTTTTCAGCAAGACCTTCTATGGAAGTTACAAAGACACCCAGTGACTGTATATTATAATCAAACTTCATTCCAGAAGTCTTCATCGCATCAAAGATTGTAGAGTCTTTTGGGACTTTCACGCTCTTCCATTCTTTGGTGTAGCTGTTCCCAAAGTCAGCTGTGATATTAACTGTAACATTGTTTCTGTCTTCTGTAGTGGCGGTAGAAACTGAGATTGCAGGAGCTTCTGAGGTGATAGTTATCTCATCTTTTTGAACAAACTGGTCGCCGTTATTATCCTTCCACTTTAATAGCAGAAACTGGGAGTTCCCGTATTTCTGTAAATTAGTTGGATCTTCTAGGATAAGTCCTGCTGCAAAAGTGCCTTCTCTTGATGCACCCCATAGCATTAGGACATTTGAATTATTGGACTTCCCGAAGTAAATGATACCTATGTCTTCCCCAGAGCCTATCTTTGGCTTGGAGAGAGTAAGGTCTTTTGCAGTGATCAATACCCTATCTTGAGTCTCCTCATACATTATTCCAAAAGCATCGTTTAGCTCTTTTGTCTTGGAGTTAATTACTGGTCCCCCTACAACAACAAGCTGCTTATTGGGAGGGATTTCAAAATCCAAAGAATTTGTGCTTAAAACGCCCATTTCCTTGAAGCTTTTTGAAACAGTATCCCTTGTCAGAAGATCAAGGGAGTTTGCATTCTTCCCTGTTACAAAAACTGTGCCATTTGAGAATGCCGATTCCACACTGCCTATACTCTCTGCAATAAATGGAGAGGGCATATGCACCAATAATATCAGAAATACAAATAGTATATAGAAATTCCTAAACTTTATCCCTTTCATTTTATTTTCCTCCGATTTAATATTGCTGTATGGATGGTGTAGCCATCCATATATATACTTTTCGGATTTTGAATTAGAAAAGGTTAAATAATACGGATGGCTTGACCATCCAGGGATAAAATGCTCGAACTTGTCTACAAAAGGAAAAGGTCAGTCTTCCACGACGCGTCACCATTTTTGAAAATGTCGTGGCTTTTTTCCATCCTTATGATTTCTATTATCTTTGAGCATCCAATAATCCTATCAATAATATTCCTATCATCACTACTCATGGCTTTTGTATCAAAAATATTCTACGATTGGGCAAGGGTAATGAAGCTTGTAGTGTTCTTTGTCCCTTTCGTTATACTGTTTAATCTTTTGGTAAATGCCAATGGCGAGACGGTGCTTTGGCAGTTGCCTTTTAGGATCCCCATATTTGGTATCCTAAATATTACCTTAGAAGAGCTCGCCTTTTCACTCACAATGTGCATAAGGATTGCTGCAATTCTTGGAGCATTTGCAGTTTTAAATCTCACAACAGACCCAGACGACCTTTTAATTGCTGTCACAAAACTAAGGCTGCCTTACAAGTCTGTAGTTGTAACATCACTCTCAACAAAGTTCGTCCCTGTACTTTTCTCTGATTTAAAGAATATACAGGAGGCGCAAAGGTCAAGAGGTGTTGACTTCTCAAAAGGAAAACTTTATGATCGAATAAAAAAATACGGGGCTATATTCTTTCCTCTCCTTTCAAAGAGCCTCGATAGGAGCGTCCAGATTGCAGAGTCCATGGAGACAAGGGGATTTGGGAGATATGAAAAGCGAAGCTTCTATAAGGATACTAAAATATCTGCCTCGGACATCCTCCTAATAGTTGTATCAATTGCCCCCCTGATTATCTCTCTCTATATGGTATCCCAGGGAGTTGGCGTCTTTAAATTCTACCAAAAAATAGACTCCCTGATAAAATCAAGTTCTGAAGCATATTATATTTTGGCCATCCTCTTGGTCCAAGTTTTCCTATTGCCCTTGCTAAAAATCAAAGAGAGGATGGCATATGATTAAGTTTAATGATTTTTCTTTTTATTATCCCAATTCCTTGGAGCCTTCCCTTGATAAGATAGATGTCGAGATAGAGGAAGGGGAGTTTTTGGTAATCACTGGCCCCTCAGGAGGGGGAAAGTCAACCTTCCTTAGATCAATAAACGGTCTTGTCCCTAATTTCTATGGCGGAAAGATAAAGGGCGATGTAATCGTCCACGGCAAGAATGCTTCAGAAACTCCGACTAATCAGATGTCGGAGCTAGTTGGGATGGTCTTCCAAGACCCTGAAAATCAGCTGATATCAAATAGGGTGGAGAGGGAGATTGCCTTTGGGATGGAAAATCTATGCTTCCCAAACGATCTCATGAAAAAGAGGATAGAAGAGGCTCTTGATGCCGTTAATATTTCAAGGCTTAGGAACAGGACAACTTCAGAGCTTTCAGGGGGGCAAAAGCAAAAGGTAGCAATAGCATCTGCACTTGCAATACACCCATGCATACTTTTGCTCGATGAGCCGACATCGGAGCTTGATCCAAGAAGCGCTGAAGAGGTGCTAAACGTTATAGAAAAGATTAATGATGAACTGGGTCTCACAATATTATTGGTTGAGCACAGGTTAGAGAGGGTCATCCACCATGTGGACAGGATGCTAATGATCGACGGCGGCAAGTTGACATATGACGGGAGCCCTAGAAAAATAAAATCGGCCCATATAGAGAACTGGAAAGTCGGCCTTCCTCCGGTGACAAGGCTATCGCTTCACTTCAAGGACAGAATAGCAAACAACGGGATACCACTCACTGTTAAAGAAGCCAGGCTCGCCCTAAAGGATGTCTTGAGTAGCCCAAAGAAAAATATCTCTTGGGAGAGGAAAAGTAGCTCCGGGAAAGTTTCAATCTCCATGGAGAAAGTTTTCTTTTCATATGACGGCGAAAAGGATGTTTTGAAGAATATTTCATTTAACGTTTACGAGGGGGATATGATAGCCCTTATGGGTAAAAATGCCAGTGGCAAAACTACACTTGTAAAGCTTATGAACGGTCTTGTAAAGCAGAGGAAGGGGAAGATAGAGCTCTTTGGCAAAAAGATCAATGATTACTCGTTAGATGAGCTTATCCAAAAAGTTGGGATAGTATTCCAGGACCCTAACCTGCATCTTTTCAACGACACAGTGCAAGAGGAAGTTGCATTTGTATTGCGAAATCTTGGCATGGAAAAAGAACAGATTGATAAGAAGGTAGAGGGGATACTCAGGCGATTTAAGATATTCCAGTACAGAAACAGCTACCCTCATGATTTGTCAGGCGGGGAAAGGCAGAGGGTGGCGCTTGCCTCAGTTTTAGTTTCAGAGCCTGAGATACTGATACTAGATGAGCCTACAAGGGGCATGGACTATTTCCTAAAAAAAGAGCTGATTTCTTACCTAAAAGAAAAGGCCAAGACAGTCATCATGGTAACGCATGACGTTGAAACTGCGGCAGAGTTTGCAGACCGAGTTGTTTTACTAAGCGAAGGTAACATTATTTCTGACGGTAATAAAAGAGAGGTGCTATCGAAGGCGCTACTCTTCTCTCCGCAAATTAATAGATTGGTGCAGCCCTACGCTAAATATGGCATACCTGAAGATACCTTGACAGTTGAGGAAATATTAAAGGTGGTTGAATAAAACTAAGTGACGTATTCCCTCTAATTATTGTGGCATTAGCTCTACTTCTTTTCGGCGGAGGCTTGGTATTCGATGAATCTAGGACAATAGTCAAGCTCTGGCCATACGAGATAATAGGCATCTTTGTCCTTGTGATATTCTCTTTTGTATACCAGTTTGAAAAAAAAGAGTTCAGCACAAAGCAGCTTACGCTCATAGCAATGCTTTCTGGGATATCGGCAGTCTTGAGGATCCCATTTTCTAATTTCCAGGGGATACAGCCGTGCACCACACTCATCATCTGTTCTGGGCTTGTCTATGGCCCGATCGCAGGGTTTTTTGTGGGGGCCTTAACTCCGTTTGTCTCAAACTTTTTTTTAGGCCACGGGCCGTGGACGCCCTTACAGATGATAGGCTGGGGGCTCCCCGGGCTCGCAGCAGGTTACCTTGGTAAAAAAGATATTAACTTTAAATTCATTATAGTGTTTGCAGTTGCTTGGGGATTTCTTTACGGTTGGATAATGAATATTTGGCACTTTGCGTTTTTTGTGAAACCTCACACATTTGAAACTTTTGTTAGAACCTATGTTCTTAGCATCGGGTGGGATGTGAGCCACGCTTTTGGCAACGGATTATTCATGGCAATAATAGGTGAAAGGACAATTAAGATTCTAACAAGATACAAAAAAAGATTTACAATTGAAAGAATGTAGCTATTCTTTATGCTGGGAAGTCTTGCTTTTGCAGAAGTAGCAAATGTGATCTTTCACAGGATAAAGGTAACATTTGCATTTGGGACAGTATTCTCTGACATCTTTTGGGAAATTTATAATGACTTTATTCTTCAATTATAACTACCTCTACCTCATCGATATTTGCTATTGCGCTTACGATGAATATCAATTTATTAGCTTTTTCATCGTTCAGGTCTTTCTTTGGTATTTCAATCCGCAACATAGGTGCCCTCTATTTTGAGGTAAAAAGAATTTGATGATATTGGGGATAGGTATTTTTCATAACATTCTCTGCAGATTATGTGAACATCCTTCTCCAGTTCACATTTGCAAATAATACATTTGTTGTTCATATGGATGGTGTCGCCATCCATATATATAAGTATTTCTCTAATTTAGGTTCAAAATTCAGAAAAACTGTTAGGGGGAAAAGTTTATAAATTCCCTAAAATATTCACTTCTTATTAGGTAAGCCGCGGTCGCCTAGCCTGGGAGGGCGCCAGACTGAAGATCTGGTATTCCGCTGGTTCAAATCCGGCCCGCGGCACTCTAAACTTTTTTATAGAATATTTTGAAATAGTTCATTTTATATCTCTCCTTCCCCCTCTAATCATCGGTGTTATAATGAAAGATGGTGTATTTTACGGAAAAGGAGTAAACAAAATAAAAAATGAATATCCTGAGATATATGAAGCTATAGTAAAACTTGACGAAGCAGTTTTCACTGGAAGAGTCTTAGACTATAGAAC
>LNGC01000070.1 GCA_001587715.1 Candidatus Methanofastidiosum methylothiophilum
ATCTAATTCCGATGTCGGTTCATCAAGGATAATAATCTCTGGATCCAAGGCGAGTATCGATGCCAGTGCAACCCTCTGCTTCTGTCCACCAGAAAGTTCATGGGGCGCCTTTTTTCTCAAGGCTTTGATATCTAGTTTTTCGAGAGTTTCTTCTAGGATTGATTCAATTCTTGACTTTTCAAATCCTCTATTTTCAAGTCCAAATTGGATTTCTTCTTCTACAGTTGTGAGTATAAGTTGCGCCTCGACATCATCAAATAATATTCCAAGTTTCTTTGAAATCTCTGAAAAATGTTTGTATTCCATTATTTTTTTGTTTTCAAGATATATGTTTCCTTCTTTTACGCCATCATTAAAATGATGCATTATCCCGGCTATCGAGAGACATAGGGTAGTCTTACCAGCGCCTGTTGGCCCTGATATAAGTACAAAATCCCCCTTTTCTATAGTCAAATTTATGCTGTCCAATGATTTTTTGTTTGAGGCAGGGTAAAAAAAAGAAAAATTATTAATTTCTATCATTTATCCACCTCTTCTCATTACAACTTTTGACGAGGGAATGTAGAGTAGCTGTGCTATTACAGCATTTACCACTGCACATGTTACAACTATAATAAAACCTGCTGTAAGAAAACCACCTACTGGTGGGGCAGCTTTTGATAGTATATTTGGTGCTGTATAGATTAATGCTATAACGGTCAATATGAAGGTCATACCGCTGAAAAATGTTGCAACTAGTGTAGTGATCCCTGCGGATACTTTGGATAAAACTTTCATATTCCTTGTAGCCTTCCATACAGCAAGACAAACAACAGCTCCAACAGGCTCACTGATTATATTCCCTGGTGGAAAAATTGAATGCGTTATCAATGCACATATTGCACCTGCTACTATACCAATTCCTAAGGCTTCTTTAAATGTGGGCGATACAAGAATTATTGCAAGACAGTAAAATGCTATAACTAGATTGCTAGTTAGTGGTCCAGGAATTGCAAGAGATATAAATCTAATTACCGCTCCTACAGCCAAAAGAACTCCTACTACTGCTATATCTTTTGATTTCATTTTTACACCTCCTTATTCTTTATTATTCTAACTGCTTTTCCTTCATTTCTAGGAATCCTACCATTAGGAAGAACTTCAACTTCTGGCGTGAAAAGAAAATTCTCTTTTATTCTTTTTTTAATTTCAACAGCAGAAATATTCCCTTCTACTTGGATCATAAGATCGTGGAAACCATTTTCTTCTTTAACAAAAATCTGATAATTGTTCCCAATTCCAGGGGTATTGCAGAGAAGATGCTCTATCTCAGAGGGGTAAACATTTACCCCTTTGATGATAAGAAGGTCATCTACTCTGCCTTTAATCCTTGAAATTCTTCTATGTGGCATTCCACAATCGCATTTGTCTTCTATAATTGAAGCAATGTCACCAGTTCTAAACCTGATAACGGGCAACGCTTCTCTGGTAAAAGATGTAAGGACTATTTCTCCTTCTTCTCCTTCAGAAAGAGCTTCACCGGTCTTTGGGTCAATTACCTCTAGAATATAATGGTCTTCCCATATATGGATGCCATCATGACAGTTACAATCAATACCACAACCAACACCACCAGTTTCAGTCATACCATAAATATCATAACTTTCAATGCCTAAAGACTCTTCAATTTTCTTTCTTAATCCATCTGAAAGTGTTTCAGCACCAAAGACTCCCCTCTTAAGATTTGGGAATTCTTTACCTTCTTCTTCAGCAACTTCCATTATCCTTATGGCATAAGATGCGACTGAGCCAAGAGAAGTTGTTCCAAAATCTTCGATAAACTTAATCTGCCTTTTTGTATTTCCTGGGCCTGCGGGAACAATCATACACCCTATTCTTTCAGCCCCATAATGAAATCCAAAGCCTCCGTTAAAAAGACCAAAAGAAGGAGTTATTTGCATGACATCATTTTCTCTTACTCCTGCGACATAGAGGCACCTTGCCATTGTAGTTGACCACTGGTCGATATCTGATCTTGTGTATGGCTGTAGTACGGGGCTTCCCGTTGTGCCTGAGCTCATGTGAATTCTCATTATTTTTTCTTTTGGAACACAGGACATACCTAAAGGATAATTATTGCGTAAGTCTTCTTTTGTCGTGAATGGAAGTTTCTCAATATCGGTCAGACCATTTATATCGGATGGTTTTATGCCTAGCCGATCGAATTTATTTCTATAACTTGTGTTATTGTTATAGACATGATCAATAATTCTCTTGAGACCTTTTTCCTGAAGTTTTTTTATTTCCTCTCTAGAATTAACTCCTAAGAAGTTCATTAAATACCTCCAAAAATGCTTTAACGGTATATACTAGCTAAGAAAAACAATATACCGTTCTAGTTCCACCACCAAGTATTAACAAAAATAGTACCCTCACGGGAAAATTTTACTTGGGTTTTAGGCGAAACTAACATCATTGCCATAGCAATTCAAAGAGGATTTATAAGTGTTGTGGTTTTTTGTTTATGATTTTACTAATGTTATATTATAGGAACTTTTAATAAAATAATATAATCTTATAGTTGCTATCACAAGAATAGACTTATACATTTTTTATAGATGTCCTATATTTAATCCTAGACCATAAAAAAATATTTTATATTATTTCAGCAACTTCTAAATATTTAGTATCCTCTAGTAGCTCAATTCCCCCAACTTTTAACAGTTCTTTCTTGGGAGATAGCAAAACTACTTTATTTGAAATTTTCCTTACAAAATCAATTTCATGTGTTGATACTATCATAGTGCCTCTGTATTGATCTAAAAACTCCAATATTCTTTTTCGGGTCTTTCCATCAATATTTGAAGTGGGTTCATCCAATATTAGCAATTTCGGATTTAATTGGAGGACGCATGCAAGCGCCACTCTCTTTTTTTCTCCACCACTGAGTCTAAATGGAGGCTTTTCGTATAATTTTTTTATTCCGAAGTAGTTAGCATTTTTAGAAATCAGAGCCTTGGCTTCTTTATTTGAAATGCCTAATTGCATTGGGGTATATAGCAACTCATCTTCCACAGTTGGATTAAATAGAAAATCATCTGGATTTTGAAAAAGAAATCCTATGTTTTCTCTAAAATAAAGATAATTGTCTTTAGTAATATCTTTTTCAAAAATCTTGATATTTCCAGATGTAGGCTTAATAAGCCCTGCAAATATCTTTAGTAAGGTAGATTTTCCACATCCATTTGAACCTAGCAAGACTACTCTTTCATATTCTTCAATATTTAGGGTAAAATTTTTGATCCCCATTGTTTTGTCGGGATAAGCGTATTCAATATTTTTTGCTTCTATTATCTTCAAAGTATCATCCACCCTACTGTTACAAATGCAATGAAAGTCATGAAAATTATATTGGGCATAAGATTAAATTTAACAAATTTAACTGGATATGGCATATTGCTATATCCTCTTGATATTCTCGCAAGATGTATATTCTCCCCTCTCTCATATACTTTAATAAAAAACATACCCAATAGTTCTCCCCCCTCATTCCAAATTTTTCTATAGCTTTTGTTATTGAATCTTCTACTTTCCCTTGCAATTAAAATCCTGTATAGTTCATTAAATACTAAATAGGTATAACTATATGTAAAAGATAAAGTGAGAACTAGTATCTCCGGTATTTTGTAAAATCTTAGTGATGAAAGTATTTCTTTAAAGGGAGTTATCAAAGTAAAAATTATTAAAAATGATACCGCAAGACATACTCGGAAGGTAAAGAGAATTGCATAATCCAATGAAGATATGAAAACTTGTGGTAACATAATTGTGAAAATAAATAATGGCATTAAACCTACCCGCCTAAAATAAGGGCCAAGAGGAATCTGGGATGCTATAATTAATAAGAGCAAAATAAAAAAAATAAAAAAAAGTTTGTTTGGCGAAAATGTAGTGATACTCAGTAGAACTAGAATCAAAAATCCTATTAATCCTACCCTTGTATCCACTAATCTTATGGGACTTTTTACGTTTTCTTGAATAAAGAAAACTTCAAAGTATTGTGAAGCACTTTTTAGAAGTGCTTCTACTGGCTCGTATTTCAATTTCTTCGACCTTTAATTGCCATGGTAACTCCTAACATGATTATAAGAGTTACTATAGATCCTACTAGGCCAGCTAAAAATGTCCCAATGGGAGAATCTATTCCAGGCACTGAATAGTCTGGCAGGATACCGCTATAAATTGGGCTTTCTTCCGCTCCAAGGTGTTCCGCAGATTTTTCCAAGGGTTCAGAATATCCCACAGCATCGGCTGCTAAAGCAAATAGAGGAGATAGTATTATGGCAACTAAGATTACTAAAAATGCTTGTTTATGCTCTATAACAAAATTTTTGAAGTTCATCTTTTTCCACCCCTAGGATTATTTTTTGCCTTATCGGAAATATATAGGATATCTCCACGATTTTTCTCAATATACGAGATAATGGCAACTGTTATCAAACCTTCTATTATTCCCAAGGCACCATGCCATATTCCCATCACAGGCACTGTAGTACTTATTGAGTACTGGAAAGTAGAGGATAGACCAGTGGCTATTCCAGTATTGATTGCCCCCAATGTTATTCCAATCCAGCCCGCAACAAATGCGGCTATTTTGGTATTTTTCTTACTTAGAAATTTGTATATATAGTAAGCTACGAATACATCAACGATTGCCATGCTAAAAAGATTAGTTCCTAAAGCAGTAATACCTCCATCTCCGAATACTAATGCTTGAATAGATACTACAGAAACCATGGCAATACATCCTAAGAATGGGCCTAAAATTATTGCTGCAACAGCACCACCAACAAAATGTGCAGAAGTTCCGCCTGGAATTGGCCAGTTTAACATTTGTGCTGCGAATATACCTGCGGCAACTAACCCCGCAATAGGTACTCTTTTTTCATCTATGCCGTCTTTTTTTATTTTATAAATACATGTTCCAATGACTATAGCACTAAGTACATAGTATACCAGTGCTATATTCATGTCTAAGAATCCGTCTGGTATGTGCATTTTATTCCCTCGTGTTACTAATCTATAATTAGTAACACTTGATTAGGATTGCCTAATGTTTATATGTCTTTCGTAGAACTAGTACTGTGCATTATAGTTTGGGATTATACTGTGCAATCTAATTATACTTTGTTAAGTTAAACTTAATGATTTTACTAAGTTTTTTCAAAAATTGTTTTAATTTATTCTTGTCGTGAGTTATCTTTTCTTATATGTTGACAGTTTAGATAATAAGTTTTTTAAAAGAGTACATCTTTGATAAATCATGAAAAGAGAACTTCTAATGGGCAATGAAGCAATTGCCTTAGGCGCTTTTGAAGCTGGAGTTGAAGTTGTTGCAGCTTATCCTGGTACTCCATCAACTGAAATCCCCGAAACTGCTGCACGATTTGCCAAACAGTACGGAGTTTATGTTGAATTTTCTACTAATGAGAAGGTTGCCCTTGAAGTAGGGATTGGGGCATCTTGGGCCGGAAAAAGAGCCCTTGTCACAATGAAACATGTTGGAGTAAACGTTGCATCAGATTCTTTAATGACTTTGGCATATACTGGAGTTGACGGAGGTTTTGTTCTTGTTTCGGCTGATGAGCCAGACTGTCATTCTTCTCAGAATGAACAAGACAATAGAATTTTTGCTAGATTTGCCAATGTTCCATGCTTGGAGCCTTCATCTCCACAAGAAGCTAGAGATATGATCATATTTGCATATGACCTTTCTGAATTGTTTTCTATCCCAGTAATTTTAAGGCCAACTACTAGGGTATGCCATGGAAGGGGCGATGTAGAATTAGGCGAAATTAATATCCAAAAGAGAGAGGGTAAATTCACAAAGGACGTTACAAAATATGTCACAGTTCCTTCCCATACACGAGTATTACACAAAAAACTTTTACATAAAATTGAAAAAGTAAGAGAATTCATTGAAGACTCTAATCTTAATTATACTATCCCTGGAAATGGAAAAACTGGAATCATTGTCATTGGAGCATCTTTTAATTATTTGATGGAATCTCTAAATATTCTAGAAATAAAACCACCAATATTAAAAATTGGAGTTTCACACCCTTTAGCAAAAAATAAAGTATTATCATTTATTAAAGATCTTGAAAAAGTAGTAATAGTTGAAGAACTTGAACCAGTAATTGAAAACGATGTTAAAATATTAATGGCTGAGAACCAATTGAACTTGAAGATATATGGGAAGAACATATTTCCAATTACTGGTGAGTTTTCTACGGATTTAGTAACTGAAATACTTTCAAAATTCTTTAGGATCGATTTATCTAAAGAACAACCTAAAAATATCGTTATGCCTAACAGGGCTCCATTATTATGTGCTGGCTGCCCACACAGATCAACTTTTTATGCAATAAAAAAGGTAACAAGGGGCAAGGCTATATTCCCTTCTGATATTGGATGCTATACTCTTGGATTTCCAAGGCCACTTCAGACAGTTGATACATGTATTTCAATGGGGGGAAGCTTTGGTATAGCATGCGGTCTTGCAAAATCTGTAAATGAACCAATTGTTGCAACTTTGGGGGACTCCACATTTTTCCATGCAGGAATACCTCCACTAATCAACGCTAAATATAACAATTCAAAGATTGTAGCGGTGATTCTTGACAATTTAACTACTGCTATGACAGGTCATCAGCCACACCCAGGAACACAGCTAACAGCTATGGGAGAACCTGCAAGCCCTGTGTCTATTGAGAAGTTGATTGCCGGCATGGATATACCAGTTGAAGTCGTAAATGCAACTGATGTAAAAAGCATTGAAGATGCTCTAAAAAGAGGACTTGAAAGTGAACAGGTATACGCCATTATATCAAGGGGCCCATGTGTTCTGTTAAAGGGCATAACTAAGAGACCCATCTATAGGGTAGAGATATCGATGTGTAGAGCCTGCAAAGCTTGTATAAAGTTATCAGGATGCCCTGCTTTAGAATTTAAGGATGGTCACTCAAGCATTAATCCAACAGTATGCACTGGATGTGGATTATGTGCCTATATATGCCCCGTAGAAGCGATAGTTAAATAATATCTCTTTATTTCTTTTATCTTCTTTTTGTATATTGAATATCTTTCAAATCTAAAATCTATATTTTTTTAAAAGTAAAAAAAATTTTATATATATTATTTATTGCCGTTAGGCTTTTAACATTGAAAACTCAAATACATTGAAAGACAAGATATTAAACGTATTATAATCACCTTGGAGTTGAATAAATGGCTGAAATAAAAGTTGATGTTAAAGGTCAAACTTGTCCTGTGCCACTAGTTGAGTGTAGAAAAGCTTTACGAAAAGCAGCAGCTGGAGATATAGTTGAGATAGAGGGAACACACCCTACCTCTAAAAAGGAAATACCAATGGCGGTAAAGGCTTTAGGCTATAAGATTATATCTATAGACGAGGAGGGTAATACTTGGAAGATAAAAATATGCAAAGTTTAGATAATTCAAAAAAGAATAAAGCCACGATAATTGTCCATAGCGGGGATATGGACAAAATTTATAGTGCCTTAATAGTAGGAAACGGTGCTCTTTCAATGGGAATGGAAGTTTCTTTATACTTTACTTTTTGGGGGCTTCAGAGATTAAAAAAAGGGGGGCTTGATAAAGGTCCACTTTCAAAGATGCATATGTTTGGATTAGGAAAAATGATGATAAAGAAAAGAATGAACAAAGCCAACGTTGCTTCTCTAGATAAGATGATTACGGACTTCAAAGAACTTGGCGGCAAAATATTGGCATGTGACATGACTATGGAGATAATGGGTGTAAAACCTGAGGATTTAAGGCAAGATCTAATCGACGATTATTGTGCTGTTGGGACATATATCCAAGAAGCAATGGAATCAAGCATGACGCTATTTATTTAATATGGTGGATTACAATGGAAAAAAATATTTATCTTGACAATGCAGCTGCGACAAGGTTAGATGAAAGAGTTCTAGAGTCCATGAAAAAATATTTCTTTGAAGTATATGCAGTTGCATCTTCAGAATTTGGTTATTCTCTGGGTATTGAATCAAAAGAAGCTTTAGATGAGGCCAGAGATTTCATTGCTAAATATATTGGGGCGCATTTTGAAGAGATTGTATTCACTTCAGGAAGTACTGAATCAAGTAATATGGCTATAAAAGGAGTTGCAATGGCTCTCAAAGAAAAAAAAGGCAAGCATATAATCGTATCAAAAATTGAAGACTTTCCAGTAATTAATAGTGCAAAGAGTCTTGAAAGACAGGGGTTTGAAGTTACCTATCTAGATGTTGATCAATATGGTTTAATCGACTTTGATCAACTTGAAAAATCTATAAAAAAAGATACCATTCTAGTTTCCATTCAGCATGCTAATCAAGAGATTGGTACAATACAAGATATTAATAGGATAGCAAACATTTGTAAAAAGAAAGGTGTACTCTTTCATACAGATGCAACACATACCTTAACAAGAATTCCAATAGATGTTAAAAATATCCCAGTTGATTTAGTCACTTTGTCTGCCCACACCATCCATGGCCCTAAAGAAACTGGGGCATTATTTATCCGTAAGAATACTCCAATCTTAAAATGGATGGATGGAGGATTCCAAGAGTTTAACAAACGTGCTGGAATAGAAAATATTGCAGGAGCAGTAGGATTTGCAAAGGCTATTGAATTGGTAACCCTCGAAGAAACAAAAAAGATTG
>LNGC01000071.1 GCA_001587715.1 Candidatus Methanofastidiosum methylothiophilum
GTATTCCCCAAATTTCCAAATATCAAAGGAAAAAAACTCACCAATATTACTAGGCCAAACAATAAACTTGATACTTTAAGCGCAACTTTTCTTCCCCATACTATTGCAATCGATTTTGAGTCCTGAAGTTTATCGCCTTCTAAATCCATCGCATCGGCGGATATCTCTTCACCCAGATCAACTAAGAAAGCCATTAGCCCAAAAGACCATACAGTAACATTCCAAGGATTACCAACTGCTATACCTCCAATAACAAACGTGATTGCAACTGAAGATGCAACCATTATATTTCCCAATAAACCTGTTCTCTTTAATTTCCAGTTGTATAGAACACCAATAATCCAAAAAATAATGCCTATAATCAAAACAGGTATTCCTAGCACTAAAGCAGAATAAAGTCCAAGTAGTGTCGTGATTAATGTCAAATAAATTATCTCTGATTTTGAGACGATTCCAGAAGGGAGTGGTCTTTTTGGAGCATTTATCCTATCACTTTCAAGATCAAAATAATCATTTAATACTAGTGCAGAAGCAGAAATAAAAAATCCACAACTAAAGCCTGCTAGGGCCTCTATTAGACTAGGAATCCCAGAAAGAGCCAGGACCTCCCCAGCAACTACACAAATAGCCGCAGCAAATGAAAGATCCAGTCTAATTAATTGTGCAATTCCATTAAGTTTATTTCTCATCCGCATTAAAATAATTGATAAAATTATATTTTATATTTCTATCTAGTATTAGAAAATACATTTTCATAGGATTATTCCATAAATCCTTTCTCATCTAAAAAATAGTCGAAACTCTTTTATTGTTAATAAATATTAATTCAGATATGAAAACAAGAATGTTTGTTATCGCTGATACCTCCTCACTAACCCCTCAAACAGTAATTAACTATATTGTAAGTCTTGGAAAGACTTTGAACATCAAAGACACCTGTTATGGGATTATGGTAGAAGGAGACGATGACGTTGTTGAAAATATCACAATAAAAGTAAGGGAAAAATTTAATGCAGATATTTTTTCAAAACACAGAGCTTATCCGATAGGTGATGAAAGAAGATGCAGGGCCACAAGAGGTGGCGGAGCAAGGCCAGGTTATTATTTCTTACTAGAAGAGTACAAATTATTGCCTCTTATCTCTAATGTATTGAAAGAAGGAAGATTTAAAACCATAGATAAAAAGAAGAAAAAACCTGTCGATGTAGATATACTCAAGAAGGCCATTAAAGAGAAGGTGTAATAATGAAAGTTTTTATTTACCCACCAAACAGCATGATATTGCAAGATCTAGTTGAAAGATTTGGACATACCCCACTTGCGCTTGCAAAGGAGATTGAAAGAAGAGTAAATGATCCAGAACTTGACTCTCCTCCAATGAATATAACTGAAATTGATGTAAAAGTAGGATTAAAGTATGCCGCTATAGAAGTTCCCTCCGGGGTCAGAGGTAGACTCGCCATGTTTGGACCTTTAATCGATGAGGCAGAGGCTGCTATTATTGTCAATAACTTTCCATCTACATTTGGATGCATGGCATGCGCCAGAACAAATGAACTTACTATTTATCTAATCAAACAAAAGAGAGTTCCAACACTCGAGCTTGATTATCCAACAAATGAAGAAGAAGTTGAAGACTTTATTGCAAGAATTAAAGGATTCCTGGAGGGGTTAAAATGATTAAGATAGCTCAGCTTTCATGTGGTAATGATTACAGCGGTATCCAGAAAGAAATTGAAAAGGCCGCAGAAACAGTTGGTGCCAAAATAGTCTTTCCCGATGTTGACATTGACTTTGATGATGCTATAGAAGATTTTGGTTTCAATCCAGTAAGCCCTGGATTAAAACTAATGGTTGCAAGAGCAAAAGCGTTGGCAGATAAAACATTTGAGGCAGATGCTGTATTGATTGCAACATGCTTTAGATGCGCAGAGGGTGCTTTAATAAGAAACGAGTTAAGGAGATACCTTCAGAAGCACACAAAACTTCCAGTCGTCATGTATTCATTTACCGAAAATACAAAGGCAAGTGTTCTTTTAATTAGAATGGAAGCATTAGTCACAATAGTAAAAAGAAAAGATTTATTGGCTAGAGAAAGGCAAGTTGGAATCACAATGGGTCTTGACTCTGGATCTGCAACAACTAAGGCAGTCATAATGCAGGACAATCAAATTGTATCTAAGTTCTGGCATCCAACTTTAGGAGTTCTCGAGTCAGCCGAGAAGGCAGTAGCTGAAGCACTCAAGTTAGCCAAGATGGAGTTTAAAGATATCGAGTCAATAGGAACAACAGGCTACGGTAGGTATATCCTTGGAGATCATTACAAAGCCAAACTTATCCAGGAAGAAGTAACTGTAAACTCTAAAGGGGCAGTTTTTCTTGCAAACAAACAGAAAGGGGAAGCTACAATCCTTGATATAGGTGGAATGGACAACAAAGCAGTAACAGTCATGGATGGAATACCAGACAGCTTTACAATGGGTGGCATATGTGCCGGTGCATCAGGTAGGTTCCTAGAAACTACTGCAAAGAGACTTGGTCTTGAAATAGCAGAATTTGGAGAACTTGCGGCAAAAGGAGAGCTCCACAAAGTTCCAATGAATAGCTACTGCACTGTCTTTGGTATCCAAGGATTAGTCTCTGCATTAGCCGAAGGTTACAGTAAAGAGGACGTTGCAGCAGCAGCATGCAGAAGCGTTGCCGAGCAGATATACCAGCAACAGCTGCAGGAAATCGATGTCAGATTCCCAGTTATCCAAGTCGGGGGTACCTCACTTCTAAAAGGCCTTGTAAGAGCAGTAGGGGACATTCTAAAGACAGAGCCTGTAGTTCCAGAAAACTCACAATATATCGGTGCAGTTGGGGGGGCCTTACTCTGCTCAGGATTTATCTAAAGGGGATAGATAATGGAAATAATTGTTGAAGGTCTGCCAGAAAAGGAATCTCAAGGTTATGTCGCTTTAATCAATGACATAATGAGGGAATTTGAGATAAGGCGAAGTATAGAAAAAGTATACTTCTACGGCGACACCGAAAATTTTGTATTTATTACATCAATTAGGATAAAAAAAGTTCTTGAGCCTTTGAGGATAGAAGATGTTGCAATATACAATTCAGAAAAAGAAATTCTATCGGTAGAAGATGAGTTCTACGTTCCAAAGATATTATCGCTATTATGGTCCATCTCAAAAGAAGGGATTGAGCAGGCAGACAGGACTGAAATTAAAATCCCGACCGATATCTTCAATAAAATAAAATCTGAAGTTGTTTACTACCCTACAGAAGATCTGAAGAAAAATGTTCAGGAAGCTATTAACAGGGTATTGCCCGAGGCCGCAAGAATAAAATATATCCTCTCAGCAGAAAAAACTATTACAGTTGCATCAAGTGAGAATGCACTCTCAGAGCAAAGTAAAAAACTTGCACAAAAGTATCATGAGAGGGATTAGGTGAGAATCAATGTTTAAGATGGCATTGTTTGAAGGTGGCCTCCACAGGGCAGATGAGTTAGAAGATCTTGTAGACGACCTTGGCGGCTTTTTAATACAGAAGAATGTTACCCAAATTGATATTACACTGATCATTGCCGTACCTGGAGAAGACTATGAGCTTGTTGTTAAAAAAGCAAAGGAGCTAAGGGGAAAAATTGTAGAAGTCCCACTTGCAGGCTCTGAAATCACAATTGTAGCACCTTCCCTCGGGAAGCATCACCTGCCTCATCCGGTGTGTGATATATCAGAATATATCCGGAGGAACGGGGCCGTGACAAATGTTATGGGACTTGCAAGAGGTGTAGGGCAACGAATTAATCAGATAACTGCTACAGAAAAAGGCATGATAGAGGAAGCCGATGTAGCGGTCTATTCGCTGGGAAACTTCAGCAGATGTCTCAGAAAAAAGACACATCTTTTTATGGACATTGATATACCAGTAGTAGTTCTCGGAGGTCCAGAACAGTTCAATATCGAAGGGCTTGATTACTACGTGGGGGGCATTGGGAGAAGAAGCCAGAGATTGAGGCAGAAGTTTGACCTTGATATATTTGATATTATGGTCGCTGAAATATCAAAAGCAGTTGAAAAAAGGAGAAGACAAGTAGAAGAAGATCCTTTAGTCCTAGAGCCAATATATCTTAAGAAGATCCTTGAAGAAAATGTCGAAGGCATAGATAAGATTATTTCTCCAATTCCTATAGTGCTTAATGTAGACGGTGTCAAGGTGAAGATGCCCTTGAATCAGTTCAGGGAAAAGATAAAAAATATTGAATTTGACGGTAGAAAGATAGATGAGTACGCTAACATCTACCAGTCGCCATATACTGGGTTTACAATACTAAAGATATTTACAAAATCCTATTTTGATTCAATAAAAAAATAATCCATAATTATCTCCATTTTTTCTTAAGATAGTAAAAATAGCCTATAATTAATGGAGTTCCAAATACGCCGTATACGATAAGATTCATAATTCTAGATGAAAATAGGCCTACAGTATTTTCAAACATCATCATCAATGAAAAAATAACTATTGAGATTAAAACAAATCTCTTGTCAGGAACAAACATAATTTTTAAGCTTTTTATTATTAAGACCATACCGATTATACAAGATACCATAGTTGCAAAGGCTGCACCGTTTATATCGTATTTTGGGATCAGGAGATAGTTAAGTAATACATTTATTGTAGCTATTAGTACTGTTATCTTCATCGGAGTCCACTGTTTTCCCATTGCTTGAAGAGAAGTCGAGGCGATATAGAATATAGAATAGAATAGCATACCGACTGAGAGGAGTTTTAGTACCCACCCCCCTTCTTGTACCCCAAAGAGGAAGTATATGATTGGATTTGAAAACGCAAAAAGTGAAAGTGCAACGGGGAGGGTAATATTAAAGGACGCTTTAAGTGAGATTAAGATGCTATCGATTCCTTCTTTTTCTATTGATTTTAATTTTGATAGCTCAGGCAGCAAAACAGCAGAAAGTGCAATTGCAAAAGAAGGTACAATACCCGCTGTGGGCGAGGCCATGCCATAAATCCCGACAGTTGTGGGCCCAAAGAAGTGGGCCAGTATGTAGATATCGGCATTGAAGAGTAGTACTAGGCTCAAGGAGAATATTGACACAGGGACTGCAAATACCAAGATCTTCTTAAATTCCTTGAAATTTTCGCCTTTTATTGTTAGTTTGACACCACTCCTTAAAATTAATATAAATGATACTATTATACCAATTAAGTATCCGCCCACAAGGGCAGCAGAGGCTCCTGAAACTCTAAAGATGTAGGAAAGTGGAACTGAAAGTAGAAAATAAGAGAGCGAAAGTGCAAATATCGAAGCTGCCATGTAATTTACTTTTTTGATACCAAGTAGAATTCCAGTAAACACTGAAAACAGTACACCGAGTGGTATTACGAGGAGTATTATCTTAAGGGGTGCATCAATACCGTCCCTTATGTCTAAAGAGTAAAAATTCATTATTACTGGAGAAATGACAAAGAGGAAGATAAATAGGATAATCCCAAGAGGAACGAAAAACAGAGATGATGAAATTTTTTCTTTTTTGTCTTCTGCATCATAAATTGACGTGAATCTCGATACAGAAGGTGCAATCCCAAAAGATGAAAGGACTAGTATCAGTGATTGAAAAGGCATAATAGCAGACAGCAGTCCATATTCTGTTAGCAGAAGGATGTTGGCTGTGAAAATAGTGAAGAGATAATTTGCAACTCTGGAGAAGGAATTTGCGATGAGAAGCATCAGGGATTTCTTAATCATATACTTGATGACTGAAGCTCTGTCTTTTATCTCTTTTGTTTAGTCTTTCAGCTTCTCTCCAAGCTTTATGATGTTTGTTCGTCCCTTTTCTTCTTTTTCAATGAGTTTTCTCTTGAGGAGTTTATCTAAGACCCTTGACAATGTAGGTTTTGAAAAGAAGGTGGTCTGCTCAAAGAGCTTTGCTTGAGTCATTGAGCCTCCATTGTCCGATATTATCTTTAAAATCCTCGATTCCCTTGGGTCTAGAACATTTAGTGCTACATCTATCTTGTTGTGGCCCCTTTTTCTGGTAAGCAAGAGAATTGTGATCAATCCAAAGAAGATAATGGCAGTTGCCATTAAGATATACATTGCAGGATTGTCTTGTGGCTCTTCTTTTGGTGGGATTTGATCCTTTATTTGTCTTAGAGTTGCATGTTTTTCATCATAATTTGCATTGAATACAAATTTTTCCCCTTCCTTTACTCCTTCCTTGTACCAGATGACCGATACCTTATTGTCAACAGATTCAAACCTAGAGGGAGAAGGCTGAAATTCCGATAGGACCGGAAGCCCCTTTTCAAAGTTAAACGCCATCTTCAAGTATCTTATATCACAGGGCGATTCAAAAGGAAAACTTAGAGTATAAGAATCATTTTTAGCTACTAGATCATTTACATCATACTCAATTTTAACAAGTATCTTCTCACCAAGCTTAATGCTGCTATTGAAATAAAACTTGACAAATGTCTCTTTTCCTATTGGCGAAGAAGAAGATTCAAGAACATTGCCTGCTTCATCAACTATTTTTAGATTATTCACCTTACCAGGAACATAAAGTGAAAATCCATTGAAATCCGGCAATCCCAAATTCAAAAATATCATTCTAATGGTGACATGTTCAGATTTTTCATATACATCAACATCTATTGTGCATCCCATACAGGCAAAATCTTCCTGGGCATATATGGGAATTTGACAAGATATCCCCATGATAATTAGTAAAATAATAATTAATTTTTTCATAGAGCCACCATTTTTACATCCCGGATGTACATATTACAATTAATGCGGGATTATTTAAGATTTTTCCCAACAAAAAGAAAAACCTTTTAAATTTTCTCGTATTTTTTGTGACAATGGCCATCTATATTCTCAAATGGATTGTCGGTATTATTGTCTTAGCCGTGGGCATCCTATTTGGTTTCTCAATAGCTATAAATGCCAAAGCCACTGACGTTTACATGATGTCAGGAGCCACAATGATTGCCATATCATTCATGATTGTCGGAGCAAATATATTCTTCATGGGAACAACAGAAAAGAAAAAGAAGAAAGAAATGAAGAAAAACAAGGAGATTTTGACTAAGGCAGAAGATCTTTCATCAAAGAAGATGTTAAACTCATATAGAAACATCAAATGATCTCAATACCATAAATCTTTTCTATAAGATACCTGTGCACATAATCAATGTCCTCTTTTGTCAGTATTCCTTTTTCAAAAAGTTTCTTTGTTGTTTTTGGAACAGTTTTAGGCCCAACAACAGCACCTGGCCTCTCGTTATCGTCAATATAATCTGTTTCCATCAAAAATCTCTTGCCTTCCTCGCAGGCCTTTAATATATTTTTTTCCCTTGCAATAATTGATGGGTAAATCCCAATCTTTTCACAAATGGAAACCATGGGCGGTGAAAAATGCTTAATGATTTTTCCCGGATCCCCGTACTTTTTTACCATTTCCCCCAATTCAATAAATTTATTTTCATCAAATGTTTCAGTGTGGAGCTGCACAGGACATTTTAATTTTTTTGATACCTTTAGAACTTCGATTAGAAATTGATTTGAGGCATCTGTAATATCTTTGTCTACATCATAGTGTGGCCTTCCAACTTCCCCTATACCATAAGCTAAGCCATCAGAAATTCTTTTTTCAATTTCATTTAGCGCTTCCAAAGCTATATCAAATGCTTTCTCCCTCCCAAAGTCAAGTATAAGGTGATGAAATTCTGCTGGGTGAAGCCCGATTATAGGATAAGATTTTGCATCAGTTTCTCTGTTTATTTTATTTGAAAGCCCAATTAAGTAATCATAGGATTTTCCAAAGTCTTTCCCACTATTTACTTCAGTTCCGGAGTCATAAGCTGTTTTATAGACAAGCATGAAATGCGTGCCACCTACAGAAGAAAATTCCCTAACTGCATCAAGTCCAATTCCTTTCAAAGGGTCAATATGCATATGATTGTCAGTTATGATCATTAAACTAATTTAGACCGACTATTATTAATAGTTTTGCAATCAGGCTCTAAATGGGAAATAATATTTTATCCCCTGGCTTGATCCTATGCTTCTTTATAGAGTTTAGTGGCATTTCAATAAAGTATTTCGCCCTACCCCTATGTCCAGTGTAGAATGAAAAAGATTTTACATTTTCCCTTGTATCTACAACTTCATATTTAGAGTTAAGCCATATGACATCAATTGAGAAAAAAACAAAGAGCATTGTTATTGCGGCTTTTCTCTCCTTACCCAGAACAAAGATATATGCTTCGTTTGACTCCATTATGTCTTTTCTAAACATCAGCCCTCTTGATAGTTCAAAAAAATTCCTTTGATATGTGAGTTTATCAAAGATTTTTGACAGGTCATGGGAAGACATTATACAGACTATGGGTGTCAAATTAAAAAA
>LNGC01000072.1 GCA_001587715.1 Candidatus Methanofastidiosum methylothiophilum
CTCTGGTTGATATTGTTCAAGGTTAATTTCACTTAACCGGTTGCGGATAATATCACAGTAATTGGGTTCTTTTTCTATTCCAATCACGTTCCTATTATGTTTATGTCCTGCTATCATTTCACTACCAGAACCCGCGAAAGGAATTAAAACTTTGTCATTGTGGTTACTTGAGTGTTTTATAATGTTTTCACATAGTTTAATTGGTTTGGGGGTTATATGTCCTATTTTCTTTTCTATTTGATAATCCCAAACCGAATGGTGGGTTTTCTGATTGTTAAAGGTATATCGTAAGTCTTCATATTCCCTTCTTAAGTCTTCATATTCCCTTTTAAAGAACCCGGTAGATTGTAATCGTTTATACAAATGTTCAACAGGAAAACACCATTGGGAATCTGCAAAATAATGCCTTTGAATTACTGATGCACATCCACAATAATCCTTAATAAAATCATTAAATTCATTATCTGTTTTAAATCCTTTATTCTCTTTTAATTTTCTCTTTTCCATCCTCATGTAATCTTTTATTGATTTAAAACAGTCCTTGTTACTAAATATCTTGCTTAATCCGCTTTCATCTTGAAAGGTATAAAATAAAAGATATTCACTCATTTTCTGATAATTTCTTAAGTGATTTGTTTCGATAAAACCATCTAGAAATCCCTTATTATGTGCACCGTTAAACCGTTTATTCCATACTATCAATTGTTTAAATTGGAAATCTGATTGGGTTCTGAATAAGTATTGTATATCACTTAAAACCTGAAAATCATTATGCCAAATGTATAAACTCCCATTATCTTTTAAAACTCTTTCACATTCTTTAATAACCTTAAATATGAATTCTAAATAATCTTCGTGGCTTTTAAACTTATCCCATTTAGCTTTTTTAATGTTATATGGGGGATCTAAAACTATTAGATCAATGGATTTATCTTCTATCTCCAGGGGCATTATTTCAAGGCAATCCCCTTCAAATAGTTTCCATGCCATGATAATCTTCGTTTCAAATGAATAAGCTAAATCTGGAAGCAACCCCCTGCCTTACTATTCCTCTTTTCCCTTATCAGTAGTGGAGTAAAAAAAGTGGATTTATGAGGTGTGTGAGGGACTGAAAAAACTCCAGTTGAATTTGGGAAAACGTATTAAAAAAAAGTAGGTTTTATATGGATAGTAATAGGGGGATTTATACTTCCAATTTTGTCATTAGATGACTGTTATAAATCTTTGAATAACATTTCTGAAAACCTTTCAGATTCTTTTTTATCCATTTTAATTCCAAGATTACCAGATAATTCCCTTATATCTGTTATTTTTTCTTTATGCGGGGTATCCCATTCTTTTCTCTTGAAATCTGGAGCATATAAACATGAATAAGTTGTTAAATCGTTTTTAGTATTTATACCTACAAAAAAGAACAAATCATCTCTCTCAAATGAAACATAATTTATATAAAATTGACCTGGGAAATCATCTTTATAATCAGATATACCTACCGAAACATCAATCCAATTAGAATATCTGCTTTTTGGTTTTATCCACCCATGTATTTCAACATCAGGGTAATTGAATCTGGCATAAAAATCCTCAAACTCCTCAGAGTCCATATCGAATAAATATTCAAACCATCTTTTGGCCAATATTGCGGCATAATTAATTATATCTCCTGAGAACATCATTTTAATCACTTTTTTTGGATGAAACCTTTTTTAAAGGTTTCGACTATTCCAAATCTTCTTAAACTTAGATTTCTTCCATAAATACCGCTGGTAGCTGGTTTCCTGGTATATTTCATCACTAAAACCAGTACCACAATCCGGGCAACAATGCCACTTCTCACCGCTTAAAACATCTTGTTTCATTGGTGTGTAACAATCGGGGCATTTAAGTGGCATAGACTCTTAACTCTTTCTGGTGTTAAATCTTCAATCTTCAATATTATAATCAGAAGGGTTATAATCACTACGTGGCACTGGGGGTTCGTAACCTGTTGTAGTGTAGATATGCCAGTCATAAACAGCTTTTGGGTCGGTACCACTTAAAACAAGTCCGCATTTACCGCAGAACTTCTCTCCACGGTCAACATCATCAATAATATTAGTATGTCCGCATTCAGGACAACAGGTATAATCAATTTTGGGTAAAATAATAACTTCTTTTCTATCATAAGCAAGGGGTTTGATATTTCCAACAATTTCAAGGTGTGTATTTAGAAATGAGCATTCTCTCTTCTTTATTCTAGATCCACTGGTTTTTATGGGAGCATCGCATTCTGGACACTTGTTATCGTCTTTTATCTTGTTAAGCCACTGTTCATTATAAACATAGTAATAATCATGGTCTTCTTGGTGTTTGTGTATCTTGTAGTGTTTCTTTGTATTCACATTCCACCCCGAAATTTTATAGTATCTTCTCTCACTCTTCAAGTGTAACGGTTTTGGATTTGTCATTCCTTAAATGGGGTGGTAATCCTAACTTTAGTGTTCTATATTCATTCTCTATCTCTCTATATTCATCCTCTACTTTTTCGCATGGTTTGTGACTGAAATAGGTGGTACCTTTTCCTGTTTGGTGCTGGTTTATATAATCACCGTATTGATTATATGCTATCCCTATAGCTTCCTGTCTTAGTTCTTTGATTAGCTTTCTCTTCTTTGTTTGTTTATCATTCCCATTGTTACGGTGTCTTTGTACCCGTTCACTTATTGATCTCTTATGGCCCATCAATCGACATTTCTGTTTATCATACTTCTGATTAGGATGTTCTGGTTTGAACCATTCCCCACAAATAGGACATTCACGCTCTCTCAGTCAGACCCCCCCACTATAATCTTTAAGATACCATGCTCTTTCCCCACCAGTATTGCCAGTTCTACGGTACCATCTGAAAAGTCCGGACTGGGCCATTCTTATTCCTAGCCTAGAAGGTTCAAAACGGAGATTTCTCTTGATCAACTTATGATCATTAGCATAATTAACAATATCTCGTGTGCTAGCTGCTATCTGGACATGTGAAAGATACCAAACTGCGAATGAAATCATGTCTTTTTTAGTGAGAAGAGTTGGTGGTAGTATGTGGTATTTTTCAATATTAAGATGGCAGTTATATCTTCTTTCAAATTTTTGTAAGAAATTAATTATTTGTTTATCATTATTAACTTCTAATTCCTTTAATTCTTCTTGTAGAACTTTATTATGTGCAGCTTCCATTTTAAGAATGATATCATTCTTAGTTTGCTGTGATATCATTTTGTAGTCCCCACATATCTTTCAAGCCACCACATCCACCGTTTACAACCCCTAAACAAATCATTGGGTAATTCCTGTTTAGAAAGAATTACTCTAACTGTTGTGGGGAAAGCATAGAAAAATTGCACTTTCAAACCCGTTATTTCTTCAATGTAAGGTAGATACTGTTCAATTACCCATTTCCAAGCGGTTTTACCATAATAATCTGTCTTTAAATGTTGGGTGTTCTTTAGATGTCTTACAACACTCATCATCTCACCATTACTGACCATTAACACCCCTTCGTCTTTTAGTTTAGGAAGGGTGGCTTCTATTGCCCCATATGGCTGCCCAAAGGGGTCGATATCAATTAAGTCACAACTTTGGTCTGGTACTAATTCTACCTCTTTCTCCCAGGCATGGCACGATATAATTTTTAGAGATCTGGAATAAACAGTTAGTATATTTAGGATTTGTGCCATTCTGTATAACTCTGTGGAAACCCCTTTACCTGCATGGGTTTCTAGGATAACATATGGTTTTAGATGTTTAGCAACCCGGTAATTTAGCACCCTTTTCCAGATTTCGGCTTCATCATAACTTAAAACTTCTCCATTTTCACCTTCCGTATCTAAATATTTATCTAGGAAAAGCTTTGGAAGTTCATTAAGCCCTAACCCATAAAACTTTTCACGATTAACATTCATTTTCACGCGAATCCTTCCTAACAATTGTTTTAATACCTCCACGGATGTTAACATTTAATTCCACAACAATGTACTCAGGATCTATTATTTCTTTTACCTCAGTGTAGATTTTGCTTAAAAGATGTTCATGGGCAATAGGAAGGTTGCGGTAAGCTATATAATACATTTTAAGTGATTTTAATTCAGGCAACAGGCTGTTTGGAGAGATGGTAATAATGATTTTATAGTGGTCTGGTAGTCCTGTCATGGGACATAATGCTGTTAATTCGTCAAATTCATATTTCGCCTCTTCCACTACTCCAATATAAGGTATTGTGGCTATTTGTGGCATCTGTTTATTATAAGAATCAGTAATTACCTTTAATAATTCTTCATGATTCATCTCTTCAATTTTTTCTTTAAATGTCATGGTTTCACCTTTTTATATCATTAAATCCTGTCTTTTTTCTTTAATCGCTTTTTCATTCTATTTCATATCACCATTACCATTCCAAAGCCCATGCTGTTTTTTTCACCGACTCCGCAGTCGTATGCAAATCTTAGAAGTGCATGATCGGCTTCCATCATGAAACTAGTCATGTATGCCCTGTTAAATGTTGTTCCATTCGGTTTAGGGATTTTTATTCGTTTACGGATTGTTCTATCCACATCGAAATCAATATTTATATTTCCATCAACATCCTTGTTGCCTGTGAATTCTTTATATTTTTTGAGTAAATTCCTTTTAATGCCTTCATGGAATAGTTTATCGCTTGGAGCTAAATCCCAAATCTTACCATTCTTTTTAGTCCTTACTATGATGGGGGATAACGTTTTAAAGTACATCTTATCCTTTATGTAAGGTTTTGGAACTAGACTAACCTTATGTATCTTTAAGTGTTGTCCTTGGAATGTTAAATCTGGATGTCGGTTTAATCCACGTATAAGGTTGTTAATAAGGGTTTCATCTGGTGAGGATATAAAGAAGTGTAAGTGTCCGTCAATTGATTTGAAACCCTCTTTAATCTGTTTTCTTTTTGGTATTATGAATTGGCTGAAGGTGAAGAACTTAAATCCGTGTTTCATATGCATTTCTGCAGCGTAGTCAAGATCATAGATTTTGTTATAGATTATACTTGAAAGGATGTGATTATAATTAAACTGGATAAAAAGACCTGGTTGTCCTTGGAGATCGACACGTATCCTCATAATAGGTGCCTCCAGTATTTGAGTTCTGCAATTTCAATGTTTCGCTTTATATCCTTAAATTCTTGTATATCCTGTGAAACTAGGTCTATGCTGTCAAAATAATACTCTTTAATAAGGTTATAGGTACCATCCTGTGCTCCTAAGATGTGGATTTTAAATCCATAGTCTTCCCTTACTTCCTTCCAGAATTTGCTGTATCCTTCTGAATAGTTTTCACCAGTAGGATTACTGATTATACTGTACCCTAAACGTTGATATTCCTTTAAATCCCGGTACATGTCCTGTATTTTTGGCCTGAATACTGCTACGGTTTTATCCATGATTTTAGTGTCTGCAAGTTCTGCATATTCTTTGTGTAACTCCATCGTCCGCTTGGGATCAAACCGTACATCAGGGGCAATAACCAGTTCTGGTTTTAACTTCTCTGTAACCTCAATCAACTTAGCAGGAGAAACGGTTTTTCCCTGGAAACCTCCATTATCAAGTATCGCTGGCTTCCGGTACCGTTTCATCTTAGCTTCAGGATTGCGGAGGATATTAACCACAATCCGATCCGCTTCCTTCATGATTGCATCGGGTCCTTGTGCATAGATCTTAACCAAAACAGATCAACCCCTTTATATCGGTACATAACACTCTGTTTCATTCATGTAATGCCAGTATGGAGGGTAATAAGCCGCTGTTATGGGTGGAGATGTGGATTCAATTTCAGTTACTGGTATGGGTCTCAAAACCTGGCTGTCATGAATTATACAATCTTCTGGAGGATTGTCGATAGGTTCAACCGTCCATTTTCGTATTTCTCCTTTGCCATAGTTCCTTTTCTTACCAACGTTAGAAATATAACCTAACAAGTCTTCTATTTCCTTTTTAATTCCGTGTGCAAGGAATTTAAGGGTATTGGTATGTATGGTATCATGTCTTACGTTATAGGCTTTATATGCCCCGGCTCCCATTCTAATCTTTTGTGGAACTCTTAATTCTGACCTTTTACGCCAATAGAAACGTCCTTTAACATAATCTCCTGGTAGGGCAACACTACAACAGTAATACTGCCTTTGTTGGCCTAAAAGGAGTAATGGGAGGGGTATAAAATACTGGTATTTCTCCTGGAAGTTGCATGGAATTTTGTATACTACTGCTTTGGATAGTAGGCCGTCAAAGTGTATGTTACCTAGTTCATCTGGGATATATTCGGATTCCATCTCCGCAGTAATTAGCAGGGATGACATGGGTTTGTCTTTAATGCTTTCAGCGTATTCAAGGAGTTGTGGGAGATATTCCATTAAAATTTACCCCCAACGCCTGTTCAAATCATCCAAGTAACTCAGTGCCTTATCCTTAGTTTCATGTAGATATTTTTCGTACTCATCAGCTAACTGGTCATTCACTTTTAAATCCAGAAAATGGAGTTCTCCACATCCTATACGGTTATTCCCTCCCACTATGGGGTCTTGGAGGAATAGTCTTAGTGCAGACCAGAAAGCCCCTTTGTCTAGGTTGGTTGCATCTGGACGGAACTTAAATTTATACCTCATCAGTGTACCTGCTTTTAATAATTCCTGTCCATACCTCATCTGCTGTTTTTGTATATCATCTCCTTCTCCCAATCCTTTTTCACCTTCAACGAGGCTATCGTCAACGGTGGTGTTACTACGTTCGGTTATAACACTGTTCACGTTGAGGTTACTTTCCACACCAGTCATGAACTGTGTTTGGCAGGCGTAGGGGATTAAGTCAGATACAGATAGTCTACCTTCAAAGAAGTGCTGATCTACTACAACACCGAACATGCTAAGGTATGGTATTATTTTACGGACATGTTGTTCGTATTTATAGTCTATAACATCACCCTGCACTCCTTTCTCTTTCGCCATCTTTGCTTTTACCTGTTTCCCTGCACTGCTAAGAACATACTGGACATATGCACCGTAATTCTCTCTCTTTCTACCGATGACATCGAGGAAGATATCTCTTGCTTTCCTACGCAGTATTCCCCGTATGCTGTTAGCGTTTATGCATGGTACACGGACGTTTTTTCCTTTATAGGTTATGTTTTTGCGGTTAAATTTCTGTTCCGTCCCCACAGATTCTCCCATGTGGCTGACTTCTGACACTGCCACCACACGGCCCTCAAATATTTCTACACTGGTTTGCATTGTTTTTCATCCTCCACAGAATCCTTTTTAGCCCTGAACTTAATTACAAGGGTCCTGTAATTTTCAACAATGTATTCTAAGAAATCGTTTTGTAGTTTACGTTTAACTAATTCTTCTTCTATGCTGGATATTAGTCTGTTCTGGATTTTGGGGAGTGATTCAACCCCTAACGCTTCTGTTAGGTTTGTTATGAACTCACTATAGGTATTGGTGTATGCTGCGTTTTTCAGTTTATTTCCGTATTCTTTGTAGATGTTTTGCAATCTCCGTGGTTGCATTCCCTCAAAATTTATTCCACTCCATACTGCTTCGACTGTATGGGCTGCTGCCTCCTCCAGGAGTGGTTCATCCTGTTTGAATTCACAGGATTCATTTAACAATTTTTCAATATCTATTTCGGACATTTCTTTTTCACCTCATCTTTTTCTTTAGTTATATAACAAGTCTATGAGCAGGTCAAACACTTTATGCCCCCTATACTGTTCTAATTCCTTACTATCTTTTAAAAATTCTTTTAATCCATATCTAATTGGTTTATGTGGTTGATACTCCCCAGTGCGTAGTTCTGCTTTGCTAAAACCTTCACTATACATTTTCTGTAAAATTTCCTTGACTCGTTTTAATTCTTTGGAATTGAATATAAAACGGTCTTCTCCATGTTGAATCATATAAAACCAGTTTGCAGTGTTTAGTTTGGCTTTAAATGCCATGTGTTTTCTAGATGAAGGTATACAGACGATAAAAGGAGTTCCTACATTTAAGGAATTGATATTAAATAAATCATCAAGTAAGTTGCTACGGTCTCTGAATTCTACCTCCAAACCCTCTAAAGCTTTGGGGATTGCTTTAGAGATGTAAACAATGATTTTATTCCCTACAATGTATGGGTAATTCCGTAACCATCCCTCCTGTAAAGAATACCTGCACGCCGGGCAAACATGGGTTTGGTCTGGACGTTTGAGACTGTTCCAGTCATTAAAATTTCCACTAAAAGCTTTATTTTTATTTACCCCTTCCTTGATTTTTACTCCACAGACAGTACAGTATCCATCTGTGGGTTCTACATCCTTTATGGTTGGTTTAAGTATTTTATGGATAGTAAGTGTTGGATACAAAGCTTAAACCCCCTATGCCTTTGTGTTTGCA
>LNGC01000073.1 GCA_001587715.1 Candidatus Methanofastidiosum methylothiophilum
AGCCAGTTGTCTCAGAATTTCTAGATAAGTTTTATGATGTATTTTTAGAGTTAGAAAATGATTTTAATTTAGAATCTGAAGACGAAGCTATAATATCTTATCAAGATCTTTTCACAAGACTTGAAGGTTTGAAGGGTCCTTTTGTCTCAAAGAATTTTGAAAAGACCTTATTTGATCTGATTGTATATATGAAGGGTGTTGGTGAAAAAGTTCAAAAGACACGTCTTAAGAGAAACAAGATGCCAAGATCCCACGTTTTTAGAATTGCATCTTTTCTTGAAAATTGGTTCAATGCAAGGGGTGATGAAGGTTACTGTTATCTCATTGAAAAAACTAAAACAAAAAAAGAGGAAGATACACTAAAACTTGGAATATTATCCCTCGACCCAAGACCTATAACTAAACAGGTTTTAGATTATGCATTTGGTGCTGTTCACATGTCAGGAACACTTGAACCACTAGAGGCTTATTCGGATATTATAGGCATAAAAAATCCGGCGTTCAAAGTATTTCCATCTCCTTTTTCGCCTTCAAATATAAAAGGCATAGTTACCAAAGGAGTGACTACAAAAGGGACTCATAGAAATGAAGAAATGTATAAAAAAATAACACTCAAAGCCATAGATGTTATCCATTCTGTGCCTGCAAATGTAGGGATATTCTGCTCTTCATATGAAGTTGTTGATGGGCTACTTAATTCAGGCATAGCTTTGATGTCTGACAAGCCAATTTTTACAGAAAGACGTAACATGGACTCCAGAGAAAACGATATGTTAGTTTCTGACTTTAAGCATCATTCTGGTAGAGAAGGTGCAGTCTTATTAGGAGTAATGGGTGGTAGAAACGCCGAGGGAGGAGACTACCCAGGAAATGAGATGAACACAGTGATAATTGTTGGTGTCCCTTATGCCAGACCTACCCCAAGAATAGAAGCACAAATAAACTATTATCAAAAGGTCTTTTTTGGAAAAGGGAAATATTATGGATATTATCTGCCTGCCCATAGGAAATTGAGCCAGGCAGCAGGAAGAGCACATAGACTTCTATCGGATAAAGCATTGATTGTCTTTCTTGATGAAAGAGTCGCTAATAAATTTGTCTCAAAGGATATACCTAAATGGATAAGAGATAGTCTAGAGTATGTTCCAGATTCGGAACAAATCCTAAAAGAAAAGATAAAAGTGTTCTTTGAAAATCACATAGATAGATTTAAAAGTTAGGTAAAAGGGTATAGGTAGGGATAGAATGAAGGAAATTGATTGCCCTGTATGTCTAGAAGTTATCGAGTTTAAAGAAGTAAAAGATGGACTTAACATAGAGTGTCCATTCTGTGGCGAAGAGCTCATCCTAATCAATTTTGAAGAAGAGTGGGAGCTCATCGAAAAAGAAGAGATATTGGGATGGTACGAAGAGGAAGAAACCTTTGAGGACAACCTTGAAGAAGACCTTATTTACGACAATTAATCCCATTAATCCTGTGGTGATTTGGTGGGAGATTCGACATCATTTAATGAAGAAATAAATAATCTATTTTTAGAAAACAATCTTATACTTACTGTTAACTCCGTCCAAAGTTTGACCTTAATTGAGAAAAAAAGGTATACGGAGTTAATTGATTTTTTAAAAGGGAAAGGAAAGATATTTGTTAATGATAACGACCTTGAGGATTTTATAAATGGTAATGGAGAGAATGTGATCCCCATAGTAGTCGAAAAGGAAAAGATAGGAATCAAATTAGAAGAGCCTGAGACAGAGATTAGGAAATCTATTAATGGTAAAAGAATACCTGCAAAAGAAAATGAAGCCCAGATTAAATTTACTAAAAACATAAAACAAGAAAATGTATCACAAGGGTCGATAGAAGACTTTGTCAAACTTTTCAATGATCGATATACCAAAATGAAAAAGATGTTTAGAGAAAGACCCTCTACAAGAGATTTCATGCCCATAGGCGAAGCTTTGAGAGCAAAGAAAGGTGAAGAAACAAGTGTAGTTGGCATGGTAACAGAAAAAAATGAGTCAAAAAAAGGAAATCTTATTTTAACAGTTGAAGATGATACAGGAAGAATTAAAGTATTCTTCTCAGGCTCGAAAGAGCTTGATGAAAAGGTCAAGTTTATCATGCTTGACGAGATTATCTGGATTAGAGGGTCACTTGGAGATGGGATAATATTTGGAAAAGAGTTTGAATTTCCAGATTTACCTGTTTCTAGAGAAGCGTGCAGAAGCGAAGTGGATCTATGCTCAGTTCATATTTCTGATATACATGTTGGCTCAAATGCATTTATGGAAAAATCTTTTTTGAAGTTTATAAAGTGGCTAAATATTAGAATGGGCTCACCCGCACAAAGAGAGTTAGCCTCTAGGGTAAAATACTTAGTTATTGCTGGCGACCTAGTAGATGGTGTAGGTACATATCCTAATCAGCAAAAAGATTTAGATATACTTGATGTTTATGACCAGTATGAGAGACTCTATGAACTGCTTTATATGGTCCCAGACTGGATACGAATTATTATGTCACCAGGAAATCACGATGCAACTAGAAGCGGAGAACCACAATTACCTGTGGAAAAACAGTATGCTGAAAAGCTATATGAATTGCCAAATGTTGATATGGTTCCAAATCCTTGCTTTTTTGAAATGCATGGAGTAAAGACTGTTGTTTATCACGGATCGAGCATCTACGATTTTGTTGAAGGAATATCGGGGGTAGGGCATGATAAACCTGTACCTGCTATGAAGGAAATGCTAAGAAAGCGACATCTGGCACCTGTATACGGTGGTAAAACCTCTATTTCTCCTGAAGAAAAGGACTACTTACTAATTGATAATCATCCAGATATTTTTCACACAGGACATATTCATGTAAACGGTTATGGTAATTATAGGGGAACGTCAATGATTAATTCTGGAGGTTGGCAGGCACAAACTGACTACCAAAAGATGAGGAATATTATGCCTACACCCGGGAGAGTCCCAATATTTGATTTAAAAACTCACAAACTATCAATTATGGGATTTTGTAATGACGGTGGTTGATATTGATAGAATCATATTTTAACTCTTTAGAAAATGAAGCAAAAAAGGCTTATGAGATTGCACAAGAAGCAAGAAAAAAGGGATTGGATCCAGCACCTTCTGTTGAAATACCTTTGGCTGCAGATATGGCTGGAAGAATAGAGGGAATAGTAGGGCCAAAAGGAGTTGCAAAGAAAATTAAAGAATTAGATATGCAAGGTAATTCCAGGGAAAAAATAGCCATTATGATTGCAGAAGAGATTCTTGCTGAAAAATACTCTAAGAAAAATTCTAAAGAAAAATTAGCTGAACAGGCAGTTAGAACAGGTCTTGCTATATTAACTGAGGGCATAGTTTCTGCTCCTTTAGAAGGTATTTCTGATGTTAAGATTAAAACTAATTTTGATGGCACTGACTATCTAGCATTGTATTTTTCAGGACCAATTAGATCTGCAGGAGGCACAGCTGCGGCTCTTTCAGTCCTTTTAGGCGATTATGTCAGGAAAAGTCTTGGTCTTTCTAAATACAAGGCGACTGAGGAAGAGATACAAAGATTTATTGAAGAAATAGAATTATATGAAAGAGGAAAAACCCATTTGCAATACAAACCTTCTAACAAGGAAGTTATTATTTCACTCTCAAATATACCAATTGAAATAACGGGCGAGAGCACTGAAGAAATAGAAGTTTCAGGATATAGAAATCTTCCAAGAATTGAAACAAATAAAGTTAGAGGAGGTGCACTCCTCGCATTAGCCGAAGGAGTAATTCAGAAATCAAAGAAAATTGAAAAAGTTATGAAGGTTTTCGAATTAGAGGGATGGGAATTCCTAAAAGAAATGAAAAAAGAAGAAAAAAAAGAAAGTGAAGATAATACAGAAAAAATAAAGCCAAATTGGAAATTTCTCTCAGACTTGCTTGCGGGGAGACCTGTTATAGCCCATCCAAGTAGTAAGGGCGGATTTAGAATAAGGTATGGCCGTAGCAGAAACACAGGATTTGCTGCTTGGGGTTATCACCCAGCTACCATGGAAATAGTAAATCGATTTGTAGCTGTTGGAACTCAGCTTAAAACTGAAAGACCTGGTAAAGCAACAGTTGCTATGCCTGTAGATTCAATACTTCCTCCTTTTGTGAAATTCAAAAACCAAAGCTGTGATTGGCTTTATTCGTATGAGAGTGTTAAACCTGAAGATGTAGAAGAGATAATATTCTTAGGTGATGCTCTAATTACATATGGGGACTTTGTTGAGAATAATCACTTATTGATGCCTTCGGGATACGTAGAAGAATGGTGGGCCCAAGATTTAGAAAAATCTCTTAATGACGAAGAAGATATTGAGAAGTTGAAAGATATAGTGGAAGGTAAACGAATTCCAGAGGTAAATGAGGCTATTCAATTATCAAAAAAATATGGAATTCCTCTCTATCCGAAATATTCTTTTTTCTGGAGTTATATATCGCTAGAGGATTTAGAATATCTAATTAATTATGAAGGATATACCATAAGTGAGGATACAATTGTCTTTAATAAGGAAGATGGCTCTAGAATAAAAAAAATAATTGAAAATTTATGTGTTTCCCATCAAGTCTCAGGAAATGATGTAATAATAGAGTCTCATATGATGACGCTTATTCTTTCAGGAAAACAAATTTATGGTGAAACAGTTCTTGAGAGGGTATCAAATATATTAGGAATTCAAGTTAGAGATGTTATACCCACTACAGTTGGTTGTAGGATGGGAAGACCTGAGAAAGCTAAAGAGAGGAAAATGAGCCCTCCCGTTCATGTGTTATTTCCTATAGGTATGTCAGGCGGCTCAACTAGAAGCATTATTAAAGCATCACAAAAGAATTTCATAGAAGTCGAATCGGTAAATAAAAGATGTCCTAAATGCAATACCAAGACACATCAGACAAAATGCCCATACTGTGAGAGTGTGACAAAAATGTATATGTCCTGCTCCCATCAAACATGTTCCTATGAGGGGTCAAGTATAGTTAGTGAGAAGTGCCCAGAATGTGGTTCTCCTCTTAGAGTATACTCCAAGAAAAAAGTCAATTTAAAAGAAGATCTAAGTCTGGCTCTTTTGAACATAGGCTATGAACTCCCAAAAGAAGTCAAAGGTGTACAGGGTATGAGCTCTGAATATAAAATACCCGAACCAATTGAAAAAGGTATACTAAGGGCTTCAAATGAAATTTATGTTTTCAAAGATGGAACATGTAGGTATGATGCAACTGACGCCCCTTTGACTCACTTTATTCCAAAAGAAGCTAATGTGAGAATTGAAAAATTAAAAGAATTGGGGTATACAAAGGATTATCTAGGGAACGATCTTATAGATCAAAATCAAATAATTGAATTAAACGTTCAGGATATTATTGTACCAAAGGATTCTATATCGTATTTATTTAAAGTATGTAAATTTATTGACGGCGAGTTAGAAAAGCTATATGGTTTGAATCCTTATTATAGTCTAGAAAATGAAGAAGGACTTATAGGCCAATTAGTTGTTGGATTGGCACCCCATACATCAGCAGGTACGATTGGACGTATAGTTGGATTTACAGATACTAAAGTTGTATATGCTCACCCCTATTTTCACGCTGCTAAAAGGCGAAACTGTGATGGTGATGAGGATGCTATAATGCTTTTAATGGATGCATTGCTCAATTTTTCCAAATATTACCTTCCTCAAAAGAGAGGAGGGCAAATGGATGCACCACTTGTATTGACTACTAGAATTGATCCAAGAGAAGTTGATAAAGAAGTTCATAATATGGATATTTCTGAAAGATATTCGTTGGAATTTTATGAAGCTACATTGAAGTATCTCCATCCAAAGGAGATTAAAATCGAAAGAGTAGAAAACAGATTGGGAACTGATGGAGTTTATTCTGGACTTAAATTCACCCATCATACGTCTGATATAGCGAGAGGGCCAAAGGCCAGCAGCTATACAACTTTAAATTCAATGGAAGAAAAATTAATGTCTCAATTTGATATTGCTAAAAAGATAAGAGCAGTAGATGAAAATGATGTTGCAGAAAGAGTTTTGAAAACTCATTTTATACCAGATATTAAAGGGAATATAAGATCATATGGGAAGCAAAAAGTAAGATGTACTAAATGTAATACCACTTATAGAAGAGTCCCCCTTACTGGAAAGTGTGCAAAATGTAGTAATAAACTCATATTAACAGTTACAAAGGGCTCAATCTTAAAATATATGCAATTAAGTATAGACATATCAACAAAATATAAAATAAAAGAATACACGTCTCAAGAAATTATTTTAGCAGATTCTGAAGTAAAAATGAACTTTAGAGAAAAACATAAACAATTATCAGTATCAGATTTCTGTTAAAATATAAAATTTGGGATAAAATCAGATAATTTTAGATATTTCATCCGCCGTTCTTTTCATATCCAAAAACACAAGCCCCAATTTGGCATCTTTTCTTGCAAGGGCTGTTAGGACTGCTTCTTCACCTGCTCCCATCATTAAGATATATCCACTTACACCTTTAACAAATACCTGTTCTAAGGAGCCTCTCTTTAATTCTTGAGACGTTCTCTCTCCAAGCGACAGCATTGCTGCTGACATTGCGGCAACTCTATCTTCTTCAACATCCTGTGGAAGAGCACTTGCAATAATTAGTCCATCTGTAGACACAACAGCAGAAGCTTCGACATCAGGAGTAGTTGCCTCAAGTTCTTTTAATAATTCAGTTAAATTTTGAGTTCTTGTCTTCTGAGCCATATAATCCCCAATTTATTAATGAGGATACCAGATATATAAAGTTTATGAATAAGTAAATGAAAACAGCAAATATTAAAGTATAGCAGATATAATAAATAATAAATTAAAAAAGAATGCACAGCAAAACTTCGTCAAAATCCTATCGTTTGACCTCGAACAATTTCGGAATGATGAACCTTAGACTATTAGTATCGGTAAGCTGAATACCTCGCCCGAAGGCTTGGTACTTACACTACCGACCTATCAACCGGATCTTCTATCCGTGTCTTCGTCTCTAACTAAAGTTATAGTCACCTATCCCCTTTTGCTATTAGAGAGTGGTTGTCTATTTTCAGGGATTATTTCGGGCTTAGATGCTTTCAGCCCTTATTAATTATGGCGTAGCTACCCGGCGATGCCTTATCAGACAACCGGCACACCAGAGGCCACGGCAGTCTGTTCCTCTCGTACTGGGACTACCTTCCCTTCAGACGACCAACACCCCCGATAGATAGCAACTAACCTGTCTCACGACGGTCTAAACCCAGCTCACGTTCTCCTTTAATGGGCGAACAACCCCACCCTTGGGTCCTGCTGCAGACCCAGGATGGAAAGAACCGACAGCGAGGTAGCAAGCCCGGGGGTCGATGTGGGCTCTTGCCCCGGACGACTCAGTTATCCCCAGGGTAGTTTTTCTGTTAGTCCAAGCCCCCATCAAGGAGGCATTGGAGTTCGCTAGGCCCGGCTTTCGCCTCTGGATATCTTGTGGTGCAATATCCAGTCAGGCTGACTTTTGGCCTTGCCCTCTACGGTGGATTCCTGACCCACCTGAGTCAACCTTAGGGCGCCCTCGATATCTTCTCGAGGGCGTACCGCCCCAGCCAAACTGCCCACCTACCGGTGTCCCAACAATAACAATGTTGGTTAGTCGCTTAGACCTAGAAGGTTGGTGTTCCATTTGCGCCTCCACAATCCCTGACGAGATTGCTTCGATGGCTACCAACTACGCTCTACATCAAAATCCAAGCGACAACGACAGGCTGCAGTAAAACTCCATGGGGTCTTCGCTTCCCATCGGGGGACCCTGGCATATTCACCAGGAAGTGGTTTCACTAGGTTCCAGTTAGGGACAGTAGGGCTCTCGTTACACCATTCATGCAAGCCGCCAATTAAGCGGCAAGGTATTACGCTACCTTAAGAGAGTTATAGTTACTCCCGCCGTTTACCGGCGCTTCCCCCGGTTGAAACCGGGCTTAACGTGCCGGCACTGGGCAGATGTCACCAGCTGTACAAACCTTTACAGGATAGCAGCTAGCTGTGTTTTTATTAAACAGTCGAAGCCCTCAAGTTACTGAGACGTACCGTCCGATTAAAGACAGTACGCACTCCTTATCCCAAAGTTACGGAGCTATTTTGCCGAGTTCCCTTAACTGGAGTATCCCAACACGCCTTAGGCTTCTCACCAAGGGGCACCTGTGTCGGATCTCAGTACGAACATAAAGAATTCATTTCTAT
>LNGC01000074.1 GCA_001587715.1 Candidatus Methanofastidiosum methylothiophilum
GTTGAATATTATAGATACTGTATAACTTATCTAGAAGAAGGGGAAGTTGTAAACATTTATTTCAGCGTTAAGCAAAATGAATATAGAAATTTATTTGTCAAACTATATGTTTTAGATGACAAAGGATATGTAAGCTGGGCAAAATCTCCATATGATTATGCGGGCAAAGTCTATTTTGACAAAGTTAACGAAAGAGAGCGAAGCCATGAGCAATTAAGCTGGACTGTACCTAAAACAGGGTACTACTACTTTGTATTCTGGAATCAGAATTCTCCTGAAAATCTTAAATTCGACTTCAAAGTTTACAAAGATTAATTTTTTATTTTTTATTATATAATTAGATTCTTATTTTGCAATATTTTTTCATACATATCTTTATAAGATTATTGCAATTACATTAAATCCCGGCGAAACAAATGAGTCTAATATCAAGGATTTCTAGTTATCTTGATACGTTAAAGTATAGTGTAAACCCCGATAAATTAAAGGATAGCGAATACTTTCTGAATACATATCTAAAAATAAAAAGAGATTATGAAGAATTAATCTCAATTAGAAGAAAGATAGAGTTCCTTGGGTATCAAAATCCTTATTTTGTTATTAAGGGCCTCAAAGATGCACAAGATCCCTATTTTAGGAAGAGGGCGATGGAAAAAAAGATCTGTTTTGACAACATCCAGCATGCCATTGCGGCACATAGAGTAGCAATTGGTCAGTTAATAGACGCCATGGGATTTGAAAAGGAAGGAGTGATATATGCTGGTCACGAAGCCCTAAAGTTTACAGAGGAAGGTGGGGAAGGGAAATTTATTTTCAGCCCTGATGGAGTCTATAGATTGGAAATAATGAAATATCTTTCATTTTCTGGGGAGTATATGAAGACACTTTTTTCCTTGAATAAAGTGGAACGAGAGAATTACCGAAAGATAATGGACATGCTTGGAGATAAATCAAAGAGCAAGCCATCTTATAAAAAGAGAATTCCCCAAGAATATGGAATGATGGGCCCAAAAGAATATTCACCATTCAAAAAAGAAAATCCTCAGCATAAACGCGATTTTTATGATGAGACGATTGATATGGGAAGGTCCCCGATATATGATAAAAATATAAGAAAAGTTTTGTCGATAGCTTATGCGCCATTTGGTGTCGATGCAATATGCGAGGATATAGCACTATTCTATTTGAAAAAAACGTATATGGAAAGAAAGGTATATGGGGGCCCATTTCCGACAATTGATCCGGAACCAAATGAAGCTTTATTGGGCAGATTCTATAAGACTGTGTTGTTGAAAGAAGAGATGATGAACACGTTGAAAGATATGAATCTAAAAGAGAAGAATAGCTTAGTTGCAGCAATTTCATATTATCTAGTCTCCGAAGATTTTGACAAGACATTAATATTTTTCTCAATAGATAAAAATGAATTTGAATCTGCTTTGATAAGAGCTGGAAACTATGGGGTAATCCCCAAGGAGAGCAAACATCTTCTCGAGAGAGTAGTAAAGAGTGGGGAGAAAAAAGATATAACAAAGAAATTTTTACAAGAACTCAAGGGGGCTCAAGATTGAAAAAGATAATTGCAAAGAATAAAAGAGACCTTATAAAAAAGTTAAGAGTTGATCTTTCTAACAACGATGAAAAAATCTACATTAATATGAGGCCTTCAGTTGATATAATGGTTGAAGTCTTAGAACATGCACCAAACGTAAAATATATCCTGTGCCCCAAAAGTCTCTACTCTCTGACCTCGATTCGTGTCAAAAAAGCATTGGAGCGTGTGGGGGTACTTCTCGTTCCTTTTGGAGAAGGAGCTGGAAGACCAAACAAATATGACGATGAAACAATCGGCAAACTAAAAAAGATGTATGAACTTGGGGTTCCAGTTAAAGAGATATCAAAAAGTTTGAAGATCCCCCTTAGAACAGTTTACCACATTGCAAATGAAGAATATATTGAAGAAATCCAATAATCATCCTAAATCTCTGATATAAATTGTATTCCCTTTTGTAAATACAAAGTAAGTTTTATCCACTATGTTAATTATTTTAATTGGCGTTTCTTCTTTCTGGATTTCATTTTTTGTCAATATATCAAAGTAATAGTCAAGTTTTAGAGTGTATTCTTTTCCCGTAAGTATGTCCCACAAAATGATATAGTAATAATCTCCATTTCTTTCGAACTGTCTAACCCAATCACTCCCGCCTGAAAAACTTTTTCTGGCAAATGAGCTTACATTGCCTTCTTGTGAGTACTTAATGAAAACAGTGTCAAAAACATACCAACCTTCTTTTCCAGAATAACCTGTGGCAATAACCTCGTTGTCAATTAACTCAAGAGCAAGACCACCATCTTCCCAATTTTCATTGTCAAAATAGTCAATCCAGAGGATTTCAAAGTCATGTGTAATCTTACACACGAAAACGTCATAGTTCTTATTTTTTGATTCTCCTACGACATAGAAGTTGCTAGCACTGTCTTCTATAATTCCATACGGTCTTTCAAATGCACCTATATCTAGTACTTTCTCGCAAATCACTTTCCCATTACGGTCTATTTTTATGACAAAAGTATCCGATTCTCTCTTATTAGTTGAATACCCTAAAATAGTAACTTCCTGATCATCATTTATAGTAAAAGAGGATAAAATGTCCTTATCCGAGAATTTTATTTTCGTTTCCCAACGCTTGTTGAGACTTGATGTAAATTTAATAAGAGAGTGATTTCCATCTCCTGATGTTCCTAGTATATATGTATTGGAAAATCTATCCGCCAGAATCCTATAAAATTTAAAATTTTCAATTATTTCTTCTCTTAGTATTTGCCCATTTTTGGATTTAATAACAAAAGAATTATTGCTGCCGTTTATATCTCCCGCAAGATAATAACTACCTATACTTGTATCAAATGAGAGATCTTTGATAATATATCCATCCTCTAAGTTATACAAAATAGAATCTTGAGAAGATAGTGGGTATAAACTTGAAAAAATAAGTATCACAAAAATGAAAAAAGATAAAATTCGCTTCATAATATTATCTTTTTCTGATCCTTTAAAAAACATACGTTTTTAACTAGCTTCGCTTGTATAGGTAATCTTGAAGTCTTTACCCTTAAGGGAATAATCCATTAATAACGTATTGCAATAAACAATTAGTAGTAATGATTGCCATGTCAAGAGTAAACCATTTCTTAAACTAAATGGCTTAAAATTGTGATTAATAATAGTTAAGTTTTATTATAAAGACTTTCAAGATAAAAGAGATTAGCATAGGTTCATTTTTATATACTTATAATAAATAAATTCTCTCAATATACTTAAATATACTAATATCAATGTTTAATCTGGTAATTATATGTCTAAAGATACACTAAAGGCTTCAGTTAGTTGGCAAAAAGATATGGAATACTTGTGTAAGGATAGTGTTGGTCATGAAATTCTTTTCGGGGCTTCAAAAGCTTTTGGAGGTACTGGGGAGTATCCCATACCTTTAGAAGGATTACTCGCCACGGCAGGAGCTTGTATAGCCGTTAATACCCAGATTATATTAAGACAACGGGGAAAGGATTACACATATTTTAATGTAGAGGTTCAAGGTACCAGAAAAGATGAATATCCCCGAATTTTTGAAAAGATTCATGCAAAAATAAAAATAAAAGGCAATCTTGAAAAAGACGAGGTTAAAGAAATAATACAAGAAGTTATCACTAAATTCTGTCCAATAACAGTTATTCTTGGATTAACTGCAGAGTTAACATGGGATTATACAATGGATTAAAAATTTCAGTTTTTTCTTTTTTTCACTTTCATCATCTCACAAAAACAAGAAAGGAAAATAGTACTTGTTATATTAAACTTAAGGAATTCACTAAAAACTTGATTACTTAATTATAATAAAGAAAAAGATGCACAGTTTGTCGCTCCGGAGGAGTAGGTCTTTCATAGCCGGATGCTTCGACTTCTCGAAGCGGCTATTGCCTTTCGGTGTCCGATAGAGACATTTTTTCAATGTCATGGACCGGGTAAGTTCGAGCGTGACTCAAACACTTTCCGATAAGACTTAGCCATCCCGGAAATACCCTTGTCCAAGAGCCTTGTATGCGGGTGGAGCGTGATACTCAAATCCGCCTAAGCGGCTCAGATGCAAGGAATGAAAGACTTTGTTACCAGCGAAGTTTCGACCTGTGCAACATTTATTATTCAATTAACTTTATTTAAAATTTACTGTTATCAAATATCTAGAAAAAGAAATATTTTTTATAGATTATACTATTTATTTGAATCGTTCCCTGATGCGATAACCGGTGTTGTTAAACGATATATTCTTTGCAAATATTAGATCCTTTTCCTTTGTTAATTTGACTATATCGTCAAGTTCACGGTACTTATGGGAGATATGAGTTATTATAAACATTGTGTTTTCTAACTCTTCCTTTAAGTCAAGAACATCTTCAACATGAACATGCATTCTTTCCTCAGCAATCTCTATTTCTTCTTCAAAAAAATATCTGCATTCTGTGATTAATACCCGTGGTGCCAAAGAAATTATCTTTTGCCTGTTCTTGTAATTTGACCCTTCCCAGTCTCCTGTGATAAGAGCACTTGTTTCTGAATTACTAATATAATATCCAAAATTAGGCACTGTGTGTTTCAAGACAACAGGAATAACAGTAGTTCCATTAAAACTAAGATTTTCATTTTCCCGAATCGGAACTAGTTTTCGCCTCCCTTTGGAATGGAAGTTAATCATTTTTGCATGAATATCAAAAACGTTTTCAGTTTCGCCATACTCTTTTCTATCATCGTAAGGCGCATAGATTTTTATTGGATTTTCAGAAAGGCTTAGAAAGTCTGCCCCACCCGCCATGCACGACCTAACATGGTCAAAGTGAAAATGTGTTAAAAGATATACCTTGTTTTCATTTTTTGCCCCACAAGGGCTATCTACTCTGAACTCTATTTTGTCGAGTTTAATGACTATAGAAGGGTGGTAAGGTGCATGTAACCTTACAGATCCTAAAAACTTTGAATTCATTTTATATCATCTATGATAACTCTACAGGTATCTTGGAGAATCTAATCTTCTGATCTTCGTTTTTCATCCAGATAATTGGCTCGCCTTCTTTGCTATCTATGTAGAATGTATATTTGTTGTCCTTGATTTCATCTGTTGTTATTTCAAGGCCTTCATAAGCTTCCAGTGTTTTTTTGACCTCTTCACTTATGCTCTTTTCGACATAGCAGTCAAGAAACGAAATCTCATAAAAAACAGGATTAACTTTCTCCATATAATCCTTTACTTCCCTGTTGTTATTAAGATATCTTGTCAGAACCCTAACTTTTGTACTGTTCTTAATAAAAGGCCTTATTCTCTTCATTAAACTACAATCATGGCCTAAATTTATAAACCTTATTACTTAAACTCAAAAGAAATTATTACAGAAATCTTTTTAAGTATTTTAAAAAATTGTAGGCTATAATTAAGTGATGAAAAATGGAAGAAGACGATTTATTGGGTCATCGGTCGCGACGAAGAGGATCTCTGATCCATAAATTGGCATTTAAAAGGGGAGTGCATGTAGTTGAAAAAGAAAAAGACCTTTCCAGTAAAGGTTTCTCCAAAGAGATTTGTAGCGTGGCTCCCGAAACTGGACTTTTCTGATTTTTCTACTATTATCAAGCAAAGTTTGTTTGCTCTTATTATCTGCGCTTTTGCCGATATTTTTGCAGGAATTTATCTTACTAAAATGATTGACTTCTTAATTTTGTTACCTGGCATATTGACAATGCTTCCAGCTGCAATTGATATGAGGGGAAATATTTATGCATCAATGGGATCAAGGCTTTCAACAGGCCTTCATACTGGTGAAATTACACCAAGCTTAAGAGACTCAAAATTAATAGCAGAAAATGTTTATTCTTCTCTCATACAGACTGTTATTATGGCAACGGTAATAGCATTTTTTGCGATGTTGGGAGGATTTGTCATTGGTAATCAAACGATAGGATTTGTCCATCTGTTTTTTATTTCATTATTTGCATCTCTGGTTGCTGCAATTGGTCTTATTCTAACTACGCTTTTAGTAGCTATTTTCTCTTTTAAAAAAGGTCTTGACCCAGACAACGTATCTTCGCCACTGATTGCCTCTATAGGCGATATCTTAAACGTAGCATCCCTTTTTGCAATTGGGATATTCTCATTTTCCTTAAGCAAAGGATTCATGTTGTTTTCTAGTCTTACAATAAGTGCAATAATAATTTTATTCTCTTTATTCTCAGTAAGAAAAAGCTATTATGCAAAAAAAATATTAAAAGAATCTATGGCATTTCTGGCTCTATGCGCATTTTTGAGTACTCTTGCGGGATCACTTCTTGACAAGAACTTAGAGCTCATAGGTATCTTTCCTTTATTACTTGTCTTATCGCCTCTTTTTAATGCAGAGAATGGAAATATTGGTAGTATTTTATCGGCAAGGATTTCAACTAGTTTTCACTTGGGTCAGGCAGAGATAACTTTCCTTCCTAAGTTAAGAATATTAAAGGAATTTTCGTATACATTTGCAATTACCATAATCCTATTTCCATTACTGGCCATAATTGCATTTATTATGTCAACACTACTTAACATACCACAAATGGGATTTTTTAACATTCTTAAAATATCAATATTTGTAGCTATTATCTCCTCATTTGCTGCAATGCTGACTTCATATTACCTTACATACTTCTCGATAAGAACAAACATTGACCCAGATAATGTTGTAATCCCATTACTTACAAGTATAATGGATATTGCAAGTGTAAGTATTTTGATCTTAGTTTCCTCAATTATTCTTTTCTGAACATACAAAACTCTTATTAATCTTTGTTATTATTTATTTATAATTGATAATAAGAGGTATAGTAATGTCCCTAATATCTAAAATTACTGTCATTTTTCTCATTAATGTTATCTTTTTTTCATTCATTGGCCCAGTTTACTGCACAGAAGGTGATCTTTTGTGGGCAAGAACTTTTAATATCGGTGGAAGAGCAGATTATGCTTACAGAGTTGCAGCAGATTCCTTGAACAACATAGCTGTATTTGGGAGCTCTTGGAATGGGGCAAATTATGACTTTACATTGGTGAAATATGATTATAATGGAACTATTCTTTGGAATAGATCCTATAATGGTGGTACATATGATTATGGATATGGGGTAGGGTGTGATTCTAACAACAATATAATCGTCACAGGGTGGAAGGGTAGTTGGCCAAACTCTTTTGATATTAATACAATAAAGTATGGCCCCCTAGGAAATATTGTATGGCAAGTTGTATATAACAGTGGTAGAAATGATAGACCTTATGATCTTGTTGTTGATCATAATAATAATATCTTCATAGTCGGAGTAACAAATAATGGAAGCAATGAAGATGTGATTATCTTAAAATACGATACTAGTGGTAATCTATTTCCTGGCTGGCCAAAGAGCTATAATGGCCCTAATAATAGAAATGACGAAGGATACTCACTAGCTATTGACTCAAATAATAATCTTCTAATTTCTGGAATTTCAAATAATGGTATAAATAATGACTATTTACTCTTAAAATACGATATAAATGGTAATCTTCTATGGCCAATAATTTATGATTCAGGGGAAGATGACAAAGCATATGGGGTAATATGTGATTATTCAAATAATCCTATTGTTACAGGCAAGGCCAATGGAAAAATTCATACAAAAAAGTATGATCCTAATGGAAATATGTTATGGGAACGAGATTACCTAGTTGGTGCAAATGACGAAGTATGGGACATTGGTGTGGATACACACAACAATCTTTTTTTAGTTGGGGAATTTACTTCTACAAATCCTGATTTTCTTACAATAAAATACGACCAAAATGGAAATATCATATGGAGAAAATTATACCAAAAAGGAGCGGATGAGCGTGCTTATAGTGTTGCTGTTGATTCCAAAAACAATATTATTCTTGGGGGATTTACTGGTATTTATGGAACAAACTCTGTTGATTTTCTTACAATAAAATACGAAGGTATACCTCCGGCTATATACAAGAACCGGGAATTGCCTATGGAAGAAATATCTAAAATACTTAATCTGAATTCTCCGGGAAGAAGCGTTGGAGAGTTAATTGAA
>LNGC01000075.1 GCA_001587715.1 Candidatus Methanofastidiosum methylothiophilum
GCGGCCCTGCGGTGCTCAGCACTCGCCGCGTCCGTTCAGGCGGCCAGGGCGGGAAAGATATAAAGGCCGCCAGATCGGCCTCGGCTCGGCACACCCCTTCGCGGGGTTTTTGTAAACAAAAACCGACGCTCAGGGGCGTCGACTACACACGACGTTAAACGCCATTTTGAAATTTATTAGAGGAGTATTAAAAATGAACTTGAACAATCAAAATGAGGAGAAATTACTTGTTGTTCACGAAAACGAAGTTGAATCATTTCTAAAAAGTATAAATGAGTATGAAAATATAACCAATAGCAAAGTAAATTGCAGTGTATGTAATGTTGTCATTAATATTGATAATTTTGGACTAATAATAAAACAAAATGGTCGCTATCACTACTCTTGTGATAAAAAAGAATGCGCGAATATTTTTAAGATTAAAATGAGGTCAGAATAATGAAAGATTTTATCAAATATTTCAAAGGGACATCTACAACGATTATTTTATCAATTATCGCCAATCTTCTTACAAAGCCAATTGAGTCAGTATTACAATCGAATAATATTAAGATTGACCTCAATTTACTTAATTATTGGTATATTTTTATAATAATTATATTATTAATATTATTAATTGAAATATTACGAATTGTAATGGATGAAAACAAATCTAGATTATGGAGAAGTAAATTATACAGAATATTATTATTTCTTCTTGACGATATTGGTATTGAGAAAAAATATATTGCAAATAATATAAATGCGAGATTAAATCTTGCGAGAAAAGAGATAGATCACACAAAAGAAATATTACCAAGATTGGTAAGAATTGAATGGGTCGAAAACGAAAAGGATAATAAACACACTTATGATTTAAATGAAGGGGAATATGTTGTTAAAGTTCACAAATACAAATCACAAGAAGAAAATATAATTGATATTTCATACGCAATGAGTAGACGCACAACTCTCTCGGGTGTAAGGTACTTATTAAGCGAGAACAGAAATTTAGAATGTTCGATTGATAATATAGTTGTTGAGAAATTACTAAATAATATTAGAATCAAACATGTTCTAGATTTATATTATGAGAAATATTTAAAGCCAAATCTTGAAGACGATGATTTATATTATTATTATCACGAATTAAAAGATTTAGATGGCGAAGGCTTATTTACAAGAATATATTTAACTGAAATTAATGAATTATCAAAACGATTAATTGGAAGGCCTTATTCTCCACATCATTTAGAAGAAATTGAAGGTATTGCAAAATATTTACACGACATTAATCCTGACCTGACAAAAGATAAAGTAGATTTAGATTATAAAAAAGCATTTTGTAGATTCGGCATAATCTTAATAAAATCTGAAAAGATTGTACAAACTGGAATCGACAATTATATTAAAGCAGTAAATTACTATATTCAGAATAACTATTATGCATTTTATATTCTTTTCCATGAAAGGAAATGGTCTTACGAATGGAGTAAAGTAAATAATTTAATAAATAATTTAATTGATGAAATCAAGAGTTACCCTCAAATCGATAGCATTGAAGACGACATCTACGAGGGTTACGATTTTAATGGCTATACACATAACTACAGGTGTATTAGATATAATATATTTTTTAAATCTAACTAACATCTTTCAAAACGGCGTTTAACAACGTGTTAAAGCTGCGCTCCTCGCTCGTTGCGACGCGCTGCGGTGCTCGGCCTCGCCGGACGATGGAGCTACCGGCTTCGGCGCATGGCTTCAGCATTGTTTTGCAAGCAAAACATATGCTTCAGCCACGCCTTCAACACGCGCCGTTAGACGAAAAACCGCGCCAATTACTTATAGTTTCGATAATTAAGTTGTATAATAATAAAACCCCGCCCCCAGGTGCGCCCGCCGTCCTGGCGGGCGAAGAAATAAGAGGAATTAAGCATGGCAAGAAATGCAACAAACAAATTATTACATAATGCTAAAAGATCAAAAAGTGATGAATTCTATACACAATATAGTGATATTCAGAAAGAGATCGAAGCATATTTAGAATACAATCCTAATGTATTTCGTAGTAGAGTAGTTTATTGTAACTGCGATGACCCATTCGAGAGCAATTTTTTTCATTATTTCGTATTAAACTTTAAACGAATTGGATTGAAACAGCTTATTACTACCAGTTATAAGCCTTCACCTATTGCCAATACGCAACTTGAATTATTTGGGAATGACAAATCTCTCTCAGAATCAAAAGGCCGTCCGAAGATAAACGCAAACAAATTTATTATTAATGAAGTTGGTGATATAGATGGCGATGGTGAATTTAGTTTAAAAGATGTAGCATTACAGCTAAAGAATAACAAGCATAATGAATGGACACCATTAAAAGGCGATGGCGATTTCCGAAGTGATGAGTCTATCTCTTTGTTACAACAATCCGACATTGTAGTGACTAACCCACCTTTTAGTCTGTTTCATGATTATATTAAACAACTTGTTGACTATAATAAAAAATTTTTAATTATCGCAAATATTAATGCTATTTCATACAAAGAGGTATTTCCTTTAATCAAAGAGAACAAAATCTGGTTAGGAACTGGAATGGGTCGCTGGATTTCTGGCTTTATTGTCCCCGAGTCGTATGAGTTGTATGGAACGGAGGCTCGAATTGATGAGGAAGGGAATAGAATTGTATCTACCAACAACTGTCTTTGGTTTACTAATATTGATCATGGTAAAAGACACCAGCCATTACCGCTAATGACCATGAGTGATAATATTAAGTTTAGTTCTCATAAGGAAGTTAAGGGAATAAAGTATCAAAAATATGATAATTACGATGCTATTGAGGTTCCTTATACCGATGCTATACCGAGTGATTTTAATGGTGTGATGGGAGTACCCATTACTTTTTTAGATAAATACAACCCTGATCAGTTTGAAATCATTGGTGTAAGTGATAACGGAGTGATTGATGATAAATATAAAATACCACATTTTAAAAAACACAATGAACCCTATATAAATAGTAAAAAAATATACAAGCGTATTTTTATTAGAAGAAGGTAGATTATATGAAAACTACATTAAGAACAGATATTACGGTACAAGATATATGTGAAGGCTTTGTTTATAATGATCTTGAAGGGAAAGGACTTTTTGGGCTTTCTGGTAAGCTTACTATACAGCCGGAATACCAACGTAATTATATTTACGCAGACGGTAAAAAGGATGTGGCCGTAATTGAATCAATTCTTAAATGCTATCCGCTTGGCTTGATTTATTTCAATAAAGTCAGCGATGATAATCTTGAGGTTTTAGATGGACAACAGCGTATCACCAGTTTTGGTCGCTTCGTAACTAACAAATTTGCAATCAAAGATCAAAATGGCATGGAGCAATATTTTGATGGATTGGCAGTTGATAAAAAAGCAAAGATTTTAAAAACCAAACTGCTTATTTATGAATGTGAAGGCGATGAAAGCGAAATAAAAGAATGGTATCAAACGATTAATATCGTTGGCGTTCCGCTCAATAAACAAGAACTACTCAATGCCGTGTATTCCGGACCATTTGTTACACTCGGAAAAGAAGAGTTTAGCAACAGTCTAAACGCAAATATTCAGAAATGGAGTGCATATATATCTGGAAGTGCTAACCGCCAAGATTATTTAGAAAGCGCATTGGATTGGGTTAGCAAAGGCAATATAGCCGAATACATGAGCCAACACCGTAAAAATAGAAATATAAATGAATTAAAAACATATTTTAATACTGTTATAGATTGGATATCTGGAGTTTTCATTGATGTTGAGCCGGAAATGTGCGGTCTAGAATGGGGAAGACTATACGAAACTTATCATAATAAAGCATTTAACCCAAAAAAGGTGTCAAGTGAGGTAAAAATGCTTTTCAGCGACCCATATATTAAAAACCACAAGGGAATATTTGAATATATTCTTGGCGGTTCAAACGATACAAAATTGCTTGATGTTCGAGTATTTGATGAAGCAACAAAGAGAAATGTTTATTCAAAACAAACCGAAGAAGCTAAAAATAAGGGCAAATCTAACTGCCCACTTTGTGCCACTGGTCACGATTCAAGTAAAAAGAAGATTTGGAATTTAAATGAAATGGACGCTGATCATGTTACAGCTTGGAGCAAGGGTGGTGCAACTTCGGCTAAAAATTGCCAAATGCTATGTAAAACGCATAATCGCGCAAAAGGGAATAAGTAATTCGCCTGCACTAATCATCACATACGAATATTAGGAGAGATGTTAATGGATAAAGGAGCACATTTTTACAAATGTGATTTTGAAGTACACACACCTCGCGATATAAACTGGTCTGGGCCAGACTCTATCACTTCTAAAGAAAGAAATGCATATTCTGAAACATTGGTAAAAGCCTGCCGCGAAAAAGGCATACATGCCATTGCCATTACAGACCATCATGATTTTGTTTTTTTCCCATATATTAAGAATGCAGCAGTATCTGAATTAGACGATAACGGTGATCATATTCAAAAAGAAAACCAATTGATTGTGTTTCCTGGGCTTGAACTAACGCTTGCAACGCCACCATGTCAGGCATTACTTATCCTCGATAGTAATTTTCCTGAAAATCTTTTACAAGGTGTCCTAAATGTTTTAGGTATCGCGCCTAGTCCAGAAACAGATTCAAAGATTGCTCAAATTGTTCCAATTCCTCATTCCGTAGCTGGAAATTTTATTGATCTTTACGAACGGTTAAACAGTCTTGATTATGTAAAAGGTAGATTCACCATATTTCCTCATGTTAGCGATGGCGGTCACAAAACACTCCTTCGCGGCGGTTTTTATGATTATTATAAATCAATGCCATGTGTTGGAGGATATCTTGGTAAATTAGTTTCAAGCCTTGGCCGTGGTGATGTTGATATTGTTAATGGGAAAAATAGGGAATATGGTTTCAAGTCAATTGCCTTAATACAAACCTCTGACAACCGAAAATCTTCTCATGAAGACCTTGGAAAACATACCACATGGATTAAATGGGCAGAACCCACTGCGGAAGCATTAAGGCAAGCATGTTTAGCAAAAAACTCACGAATATCACAAGATTTGCCAGTTTTGCCCCCTATTTTCATAACATCCTTAGACGTTTCAAATAGTAAATTTCTAGGTCGAATTTATCTAGAATTTAATCAACAATACAATTCTATCATTGGAGGGCGGGGAACAGGCAAATCTACCGTTCTTGAATATCTGCGGTGGGGTTTATGCGACCAATGTCCAGATTTTTCATTAGAAGATGACGAATTGCCTAATTACCAAGACAGGCGAAAGAAACTTATTGAAAAAACACTTTTACCTTTTGACGCAACCGTCCAAGTTACTTTTATTAAAAATGGGATTACACACATAGTGCGTCGTAAAGCTAACACAGGCGAACTATTACTTAAAATTGGTTCCGGTGAATTTGAAGTTTGTTCTGAAGAAAATGTTAGAAATCTACTCCCAATTCAAGCATACAGCCAAAAACAATTAAGTAGTGTTGGTGTAAGCTCTACAGAATTAAAACGCCTCGTTTATAGCCCTATAAGGCAGCAACTTTCGGAATTTGAGTTAAAATTTAAGAATTTACAAACAGATATCCGTGCTTGCTATGAAAAAAGATGTCAATCAAAACTGATACATAATGAGACACTTCGACATGAATTGGAATTAAAATCTGTGCTTGAACAAGTAGAAAATCTTAGAAATAATTTAATTGGTATTTCTGATGAGGATAGAACAATAATTAATATGCATGAATCCTTTATGGTTTTAGAGCAATTACTAGAGACTTGGTCATCTGAGATAGATTCTTCTTCAGAATCAATCGGCATATTATTATCTGAATTGAAAACACTTCCAACCCCCATTCCAACATCGACTAATTTCCCCCAAAATTCTGAAGAAACGATAAATTCAATTAGTTCAATTGTTAACAGTATTTATGATAGTGCACGCAAACAACTTGAAGAGATTCAAACAAGTTTTAAAGAGTTTAGAACTAAAGATCCTGTTTATGGTAAGAATAACTCGAAGTGGCAGCAATTGTTAACAAATCACAAACAGTTATATAAATCTGCAAAAGATCGTTCTTCTTCGCAACAGGTTACCTTGACACAAATCACTCAGCTTGAAGAAAGAGTAAAAGATATAAGAAAATTAATTTCCGATAAAAAACAGCAACTTATTAAATTAGGCGATCATGAACAATCTTTTGCAAATTATAAAGAACAATGGATATCTGCACATAAAGAAAGAGCCGATCTTATTAATTCGCAGTGTGAATTTCTTTCTTCACTCTCAGATAATAATTTACGAGCAATACTGGGCAGAGGCAAAGGTATTGATTCCATTAATACTACATTGCGCAATATACTATCAGGTTCAAATATCAGAAAAGAAAAGACAGATTCTATTTGCAACTTCATAGCATTATCATCCAGTCCCATTAACGAATGGCAAGATTTATTAACAGAATTTGAACTTCTTGCACAATTTGATCCAACGAATAATTCGAATGAAGTCTTTCCAATAACTCAAAAACTTGTATCGATTGGGTTTACACAAAATGATTTAAAGAAATTTGCAGAAAAAATAACAAAGGAAAATTATATTGATTTGTATCTGGTGAGTCTTGAAGATTTACCAGTATTTGAATATAGGACTAGAGAGGGTGAATATATCGATTTCTCCGATGCCTCTGCTGGTCAACAAGCCACATCACTAATACATGTTCTCCTCAACCAAGATGGGCCAACATTGATTATTGACCAACCCGAAGATGACCTAGATAATCAAATGGTTTCTGAAATATCAGAACTCATATGTAAGTCTAAAACGAATCGACAAATTATTTTCACAAGTCATAATGCCAATATAGTTGTAAATGGTGATGCGGAATTGGTTGCTTGTTGCAATTACCGTGTATCTGGCGATCAATCGAATGGACAAATCGAAATAATCGGTGCAATTGATATTCCATCTGTTAAAGATGAAATTACAAAAATAATGGAGGGAGGTGAAAAAGCATTTCGATTAAGAAAAGAGAAGTACGGATTTTAACGAGCCGCCTCCGCACTTCCTGTGCTTCGGCGTACGTGGGGGCGGGGTTAAGTTATAAATTTAATAAGAGGCGCGGTTCATCGTCTAACAATGTGTTAGCGTTCCGCTCCTCGCCTGCCTCGGCAGGCTGCGGTGCTCAGCACTCGCCGAGTCCTTCCGGTCGGCGCTACGGGAGTGAAATAAGCGCCTCGCGTCAGGTCTCGGCTCGGCAAACCTTTTCGGCTTGAAAACGCAAGCGTTTTCTAAGCCTCAAAGGCTTCGCCAACACATACCGTTAGTTGCCATTGGTCATTTAAACATTTAAAGGTAATTTTTATGGAAACATTATTATTTTACAAACAAAAAGTGCTGGAAAAGTGCGATAAACAGTTAATAAATGATATTAATAAGGAATTTTACTATTTTCATATATATGATTACATTAGCAACAATTATATCCTTGATTTGAGTAAAACAATAAATGAAAAGGATTTCTTAAAGATTTGGGACGAAATAAGAATAACAGGTTACACATGGGTGAATTTTCATGCAGCAGGTATTTATAATCAATATTTGTTCATAGAATTAGACTATAGAGAATATAATAAAAATATGGCTCCGCCAGATAAAACATTTGTTAATTATAGTGGATTTTCTATTGGCAGCAATAACACTGCAAATTATAAACTGGAAGAAGTTTATAAACTTTCAAATGAAGATTTATGGATGAGTTCTGTGAAACGAATGCACAACGGCAACTAACAACGTGTAACCGTTGCGCTCCTCGGGCTGCGGCCCTGCGGTGCTCAGCGCTCGCCGCGTCCGTTCAGGCGGCCAGGACGGGAAAGATATAAAGGCCGCCAGATCGGCCACGGCTCGGCACACCCCTTCGCGGGGTTTTTGTAAACAAAAACCGACGCTCAGGGGCGTCGGCTAC
>LNGC01000076.1 GCA_001587715.1 Candidatus Methanofastidiosum methylothiophilum
CCTATGCCGTTGTCTGCAAAAGAGACCTCACAATAGTTTCCCTCTTTACTAAGGGAAACTTCTATTTGATCTGCTTTTCCATGAACCTTTGCATTTCTAATAATATTATCAAATACAGTAGATATCGACTCGTCCACAAGGATTCTACAATTTCCAAGCGTATTGACTCTAATTTCAGGATAATGAGAAGTAAGATCTTTTAGTTTAGTTTTAACATCGTACAATTTAATATTTGCCGGCCCCGATTTTCCGTTAAAGGCCTTTTCCAACTCCCTTGTGTTCTCTATTAATTGAACACTTTTAGAAATTGCTTTCATGACCTTTTCCTTGATGTCTGTATCCTCAGTTGCTATGAGGTCACAGAAGTTCAATGCAACTGTTAGGTCATTTAGGATGTCATGCCTTAGAATTTTATTCATTATTTCTAGTGTTTCATTTAATTCTGTCAAATTTTCTTGAGCTTTTTTGCGCTCAGTTATGTTAATTCCAAGCTCTAATACCATTTTGTTACCATCGATATCTGAAAAAGGGTAGTCATGGATTTCATATGTTTCGCCGTCGATTTGTGTTCTCTCAAATACCAGCGGCTTATTACTCTGAAATACTTCAAGAATTGGGCATTTAGAGCAATAGTCATTTGATCCATAAAAAATCTTGTAGCATTTTTTTCCTTTGGGCTTATCGAATCTTTTTCTCAAGTAATTATTTGCAAAAACAATATTTCTTTTTTGATCATAAAGACATACATATACAGGGAGCATTTCAAAAACATCTAAAAGCTTTTGATTGTCTTTTTCAAATCTCTTCCTGAGATCGCTTTCTAGTTTAATATCCCTTAGTTCTCCTGTGTGACCTAAGATTCTTCCCTCGCTATCCTTGAAAACCGATAATTCGAATTCGCATTCAACTGCCTTACCGTCCTTTCTTTTAAGAGGAACCGTGTAATTTTGAACTGACCCTGAACTATATAAGTTCTTTAGCAAAAGCTCCCTATCTTTTGGATCTATGTAAATATTTGTAGCTTCCATCCCCATTAATTCTTTTCTTGAGTAACCAAGTATTCTCGAGGCATCTTCGTTTGCATAAACAATTATCCCTTCTTTGCTTACAGATAGGTTTGGATGGGCATATATAGAATTAAGATAATCTGATTGAAAAGAATTATTTTTTTTATTGCTTTTTTTCTTAGTATTGGTAATATCCTCGTTTACCATAGAAGACCTTCTTAGGAGTATCAGTTTTTTCTCTAGAATCAAGGAAATATATTTTTCCATATATATAAAGATATGGAAAAAAATAGGGAAAATATGGAAAGCCTAACTTTAATTATAAGTTTCTCTATTTAATCATTTTTACATTTCGCTGCAAAGTAATATTTAAAAGGAGTAATCTTTGTTTCTATTAAGAGACGATGACAAAAGAAAAATTAGAAATCAACGGTAAAGAAATCATCCTAGTGGGCACAGTCCATATATCAAAGGAAAGTGTGGATGAGGTAAGGGAAATTATAGAAAAAGAAAAGCCCGATGTTGTGGGTGTCGAGTTATGTCAGGGCAGATTTGAAGCCCTAAAAAATTTAAAAAAATGGGAAGATACCAATATCTTAGATATCATAAAACAGGGAAAGATATTCCTTTTCTTAATCAATTTATTATTATCCAATTATCAGAAAAAGCTGGGCGACAAGTTTGGGGTCAAACCTGGCTCTGAATTTATAGAAGCAATAAACGTTGCCGAAAAAGAGAACATCAAAATTGCTCTTATTGATAGGGACATTCAGACTACACTAAAGAGAGCATGGAACAAAATGAAGCTAAAAGAAAAATTGAAGCTCATGTTCGGGGTGTTTTTGGGATTCTTTGAAGAGGAAGAAGAGGAAGACATTATCGAAAAGCTCCAAGACAAGGATATTGTAAATGAACTCTTAAATGAGCTATCAAAAGAGATACCTTCAGTCAAAGAAACTTTGATTGATGAGAGAGATAAATACATCGCTCTAAAGATACTACAAAGTGATGCCAAAAAACTAGTCGCAGTTATTGGCAGAGGGCACATGGACGGCGTAAAGAGGGCATTGTCTGAGCTAAACAAAAAAGGCATTAAGAAAGAGATCAAAGAGCTTGAATTGATACCCCAAAAGAAAAACTCATTGAAATACATTGGGTACCTTATACCCATATTATTCTTTGGAATCGTCATATATGGCTTCTTTACTAAGGGAATTGAATTTACAATGAAGGTATTTTTTGTTTGGATAATGGTAAACGGCACGCTTTCTGCACTTGGTGCAGCCCTTGCACTGGCACACCCTGTTTCAATTCTAGTGGCTTTTGTTGCAGCACCGATTACATCCCTAAACCCAACTATTGCCGCCGGGTGGTTTGCGGGGTTGTCTGAGGTCAAATTCAGAAAACCTAAAATTAAGGACTTTGAAGGATTAAATAGTATTAATGGATTTACCGACCTTTGGAAGAACGGCGTCACGAGGATAATTCTTGTCGTGGCTTTTTCCAACATAGGGAGTACCATAGGGACTATCTATGCAATCCCTTACATAATTTCACTTTTGTGAGGAGATAAAAATGAAAAAGATAATATTGGCGATATTTATTATATCTGGATTATTGCTCCAAGGAGTATATGCAGAAGAAGAGTACATCAATAAGTTATGGACGCACAACATGGGTGGAAACGTGTGGGAGATCCTTCACGGTGATTTTACAGGTGATGGAATCCCTGAAGTAGTTGTGGCCTCAGGGTGCTGCGGAAATCCCGGATATGTTACTGTTTTTGATTTATCGGGCGAAATTGTCTGGCAGGCTAAAATGCCATATGAGGTAAGGACACTAGATATAGGAGATATTGACGGGGATGGAAAGCTTGATGCAGTCTGTGCATCTACGGATACAAAAATTTACTTCATCTCTAATAAAGGAGAGATAATAAAGGTCTTCCCCGATTCAGGCGATGTCTTAAAGATAAAAATTGCAGATATTGACGGAGATGGGAAAAATGAAGTTATTACAGGCTCCACTTATATCAGGGTGTTTAAGGATCTAGAAGAGATAGCAAATTACAGCACATCTAACAGAGTCATGGACCTAAGTATCCATGACATAAACGGTGACAAAAAATTAGAGATAATAACAGGTGGGCTTGGAAACTACGTCTATGTCTTTGATAGCGGGCTTAATCTCTTGTGGAAGAATCAGAGCAACTCTGTTATATGGGGAACAATCCCATTTAACTACCTTGGAAATCCATCGATACTAGTTTTAACACGAGGATATTATGTCCTTGACAAGGATGGGAACAAAGTGTTCCAGAAGAATATGGACGAGTATTTGATAACAGGACATGACACTGGCAATATGATACTTTTGGCCGATGGAAAGGGGAACTTAGACAGCTACGATTATTCACTAAATAATCTATGGAACTACAAAGTTGAAAAGGAAGTAAAGGACATCTATTCCTACAAAGAAGGAAATGACCTTTTTATACTTCTTGGTTCTATGGATGAAAATTTCTACATGATAAAAGGAGATGGCAAATTTATTGGTCAGGCAAAGGCAGGATCTTACGTTTCTGCAGTTGACAGCTTTAACGTAAAGAATAAGAGGTATGTAGTTTACGGCTCATTTGATGATAATGTCTATACATATTATAGGGAAACAAAAAATGTCCCGTTTTACGGATTCGGGACAGTACTTGCGGCCTTGATTTACTTACTATACAAAAGGCGTCAGTAACTCCTGAATCTTTCAACTACAAAATCTTTTTCAAGCGCATTTATGAATGCTGCGGCTTTGGGGCCTGACTCCTTACCAATCAAGACCTGGTATATGGCTCCAAAGAGAATTTTTGGTTCTATTGGAATGCCTGTTGCAATCTCATAAATCCTGTTGTGAAGCTCAACGTCAGTTAGATCTTCTCCTTGTATTAGGTCAGAAATAACTTTTAGGGCTTCCTTCTGCTCCATTGAAAGCTCTATTTTGGGTGGCTCTGTCAATAGTTCAAACTTTATCATATCAGGTGCGTAGAGCTTTACCCAGTTTGCTGCAAGCCTTGCCCTAGTTTTTATCCTTTCAACATCAGTTTCAGAAAGTTCACTTTTTATGTGACCTTCTTTTTTTAGGATTTTTATGATCCTATCGACATCAGAAGTAATCTGAACAAGAACAGCCATGAATCTAAAAGACGGTTGCGCTGGTAGGGTGTTATATCCCCAAATATTTGAGAATTCATAGAGCTTGTCATACTTTTCTCTCTTATTGATTTCTTCATCACCAAAGTAAGTTGTTTCAACCCTATCAAACTCATCGTAAACATTCAAGAAATCAAGATCTAGGGCAATCTTTAGCTCCTTTGTAGGTTTTGTCTTAACAAAAAGATACCTTAATACATCAGGTTCCATGACTGAAAGAATATCAGATGGTAGGACAACATTTCCCTTAGAAGATGACATCTTGCCACTTGCACCTTTTAATGACACAAACTCATAAGTTGCACCTATTATTGGAGGTTTATTGAATATCTCCTGTATTATCTTCTGCCCTGTGTCAGCACTGCCACCTTGCGTACCGTGATCCTTCCCGTAAGGTTCATAGTCAACGCCTAATTGGGCCCACCTTGATGGCCAGTCCACTCTCCACTTTAGCTTGATGTAGTTAGCCTTTCTGATGTCTGCCGTCTCTTGAAATCCGCACTTGCAGGAGTAGCTAAGAGAATACTCTCCGTCAAAAGAGGTAATTCTTGTCATGTCCTTCCCGCATTTTGGACAGTACACTGAAACAGGATACCAGTCAGCTGCGATCTTTTCCCCACCACGCTGACTGTTCAATAACTCGATTAACTTCTCCTTTTTATCTAGTGATATCTTGATATTGTCCCTGTAAATGCCATTTTTATACTGATCAGACGCCCTCAAGAAATCAGGCTTCATTCCAGCCTCTGAAAGTGAAACTTCAAAGGGCTCCATGAAGTGATCTGCAAATGAGTTGTGGCAACCTTCAGGGTCTGGAACTTTATAGTCAGGAAGGCCGATATACTCAGAATAATTGGCAGGTACATTTGAAGGGACCTTCCTAAATCTGTCATAATCATCCCACATGTGTATGTGGCGGGAATTGTATCCCATATCCTTTAATGCAAGCGCTACAAGGCTTGTTGTGATGGCCTCCCTAAAGTGGCCTATGTGACAGAATCCCGAGGGCGTTACCCCGGATTCACATACGTATTCTTTTTTCTCTCCTCTTTCAGCAATAATTCTCTCAGCAAAAGTTGACGCCCAGTGCATGTCTAACCTCTCCGTCTCACGTTTGAGTCTTTATCGCATATCTCTTTTAAGACTTGCTCAAAGGACTCGTCATGCATTAAAACTCTATTTAGATAGACACCCGTCCTCCCAATCTTATCCCTCCTATTAAGGACTTGGGAGCGCTCCCTAACAATGTCAATTGAGACATTAAGTATCTTTGATACTATAGCTTCCCTCCCAGTTATCTCTTCCTCGATGTGCCCCTCTTCGCTAGGTCTAATCAATATGAGCCTCTTGTCGACACCTGGGACCCTCTTATCCTGCTTTAGGTCATCAAGCTCAATTGCCCCTCCAAAATAGTAGAACTCAATCTCCCTTAACTTTGACTCTGTTATAGGAAAAGTGATTGTTTCTCCAGTGAAAAGTGTAATTGCGCCCTTCACGAGATGCCAAGGGGTTGCCTGGATGATGCTCCTCTCTTTAATGCCTATATCTTCAAGCGCCATCTCCAGAAGATAGGTCTCTGGTATACTCTCTATGAAAAAGTCAATGTCTGATGATTTGTGGACATCCCCCCTAGCAACGGACCCATAGAGAATAGGCTGAAAATCAGAAATCTTTTCCATGACAGTAATTGCTTTAGATCTTATTGAGGAAAGTAATTGCCATTTATTATCATCATAAACTACCTTTCTCCTGTGAAATGCGACTGTTTTCTCCTTCATTATAAAAAATTACAGTTAGAAATATAAATCATTATCTTAGCAATTGGGTATGAACCCACTTTATGTAGTGCTTTTGGGCATAATTATGTTCTGGGTAATCTTATCGAGGTCAATAAAAGGTACAGCCTTTCAAAGTATGGTATCGATTTCCAAGGGATAATACTCTTGTGGAGAACTAAAAAGTTCAATGACTTTATCGATAATATTTCAAAGAAAGGGAAAAAGGTCTGGGGCGCCTATAGCATAATAGGGATAGGTGCTGCAGTGGTCGGGATGGTAACTGTGTTTTACTTCCTATTTTCAAATGCAGTTAAGGTCTTGCTTTCTCCTGAACCTTCACCTGGTGTGGGATTTGTAATACCTGGTGTAACTGTTCCCTTCTGGTACAGCCTGATAGGGCTTATAGTAGTTCTAATGGTACATGAGGGATCACACGGCATTATAGCAAGGGCGAATAACATCTCTCTGAAGTCAGTCGGATTGGCACTCTTTGTTGTATTACCAGGGGCATTTGTTGAACCTGATGAAGAAGAGCTAAAGAAAACATCAAGGCTAACAAGAATGAAGGTATATGCGGCAGGCTCTATGGCAAACTTTGTCACGGCATTAGTTGCGTTTGTGCTAATCATGGCAGTTATAAATCCGCTTTTGACGCCTTCAGGGATCCAGATAGTTTCAATTGAAGAATCATCTGGTGCTTTTGGATTTTTATCGCAGGGTGACATAATAACAGAGATCAATGGTGTAAAGATTGAAACATTGCAGAACTTCTATGACCTTATGAAAGATACTAATCCTGGCGATACTCTAAATATTAAAACAGATAAAGGTACATTTGACATATTGCTAAAAGAACATCCAACTGAAGCCGGCAAAGGCTACATCGGAATTGTCACATCTCAAAATTTTAACTCACCAGTTAACATGAAGATTCTAACCCCAATAAGCGGTGTGTTATATTGGGTTTTCCTTTTGAACTTTAACATTGGTTTGATTAACCTCTTCCCCTTGCCATTTTTGTTTGATGGTGGGAAGATATTCAAGGAGATAGTGGATATAAAGTTCAGCGAGGCGAACTCTAATGCTATTCAGAAGGTATTTGCTTTTATTGGCATTCTGCTTTTCGCAATAAATATCCTGCCTTCGTTTTTATGATGTTATGATAAAGGTAGTTTTTTTACGGGACAAGAAAGGTGTTGAGGTCGAGGCCAAAAATGTCTCAGAAGTATTCTCAAAGCTAGATATATTGCGAGAGCAGTATGTCGTGATAAAAAAAGGCAGGATAATCTGCGAGGATGAGCCATTGTCAGAAGAGGATACAATCGAGTTATTCACAGTTGCATCAGGTGGTTAATTGAAGTGCTCAAGGTGTAAAAAGGATGCAATCTACTTCCAGAGGCAGTCAGGCCAGTACTACTGCAGTGAGCATTTCAACAGCTATTTTGTAAAGAAGTTCATGCGTGGCATCAGAGAAGACCAACTGATAAAAAAGGGTGAAAAGATTGCTGTTGCCGTAAGTGGCGGGAAGGATAGCCTGACCCTAGCATATCTTCTAAAGAAGCTGCAGGCGAGATACCCATTTGAGATGGAGGCCATCATAGTTGATGAGGGGATTTCTGGGTATAGGCATCACACGCTTGATGCTGCAAAAAAACAACTTGAAAAACTCGAGATAGGATATCACATCGAATCTTTTGAAGATAATTTTGGAAAGACCTTAGACTGTTTTGTTGAAAATAACAAGGAAAACGCATGCTCTAGCTGCGGGGTATTGAGAAGATATATTTTGAATAAAAAAGCAAGAGAGCTATCGTGCACAAAGCTTGCAACAGGTCACAACCTTGATGATGAGGATCAGTCTGTTATTATGAATCTCATGCGGGGAGATGTGATAAGATTTTCTAGAGGCCAGAACTAC
>LNGC01000077.1 GCA_001587715.1 Candidatus Methanofastidiosum methylothiophilum
TTGTTCTATGTGGCCCAAAAAATCTTTTTTAGTTTTATCACCTATGCCTTTAATATCTAAATAATCAGCATGGCAGGAATTAAGTTTTGATATAATATTTTTTTTTTCAGCCATAAGTATTTCAACAATATTTTTACTAAAAGGAAGATCACTTTCTTTCATTTTGTTAAATGTCAAGATGAACATTTTTCTATAAACGGCAGGGTATCCACGAGATAGAAAAAGGTCTTTTGGCCTCTTAGAGCCTGTTACATATTCAAGTATCTCTGACCTTCTTTCAAGTGGAAGGACCTCTTTATCTACTACTCGTAAATGGTATCCTCTACCGGAATATACCAAAAATAATCTTTTTATTCCCAAATCCCCAATCATCGTGTCTCTTATTTTCAGCACAATTTCTTTAGCTTCAGATAAACATTTTTCACAAACGTGCCCCTCTTTACAATTGCAGGTTTTTACTGTCAAGTCTTTTGCATCAATATCAAAAACTAGTTCAGCACCTTTCCAATCTTCTCTATTTTTAGGTTTTGAATAATATGAAACACTTGTACAGACGGCATATGGAAAATTTTTAATCAAAAAATCAGAAAATAGACCAACATTTTCAAAACCTTTGTACCTATCATTATATCCATTGCCATCGTGGTCAAAAGCAAATTCCCTTTCAGTTATTCTCTCGACTATAAAATCAGGAACATCTTTTTCTTTCCATTCTTCATGGTAGTATATCTTCCTCTCTCTAAGAGAGGCTTCCTTAAAATCCATAACTCACCTTATTTATGGGTCAGAATGACAGTAACTCCGCTGGGATCTATCTTGTCGACTCTGACAAATCCAAAGCGTTCGAATTGCACGATATCTCCTTCTTTTAGATTAGCAATGCCCTCTTCTCCATAACCGTTTATCGTAGTAAGAGAATTTGGATTTATATTCTCCCCTTCGTATAAAATTCCAGGTACTATAACTGATACTTTCACGTTTTTGTCAGATACCCACTGGATCTTTTTTATTTTAGAAAGTTCATCTTTAGAAGTTTTTTCATCTGTGTGCATAGCTTTAATCAAATTAGTGCTAGTATCTATAATGATAATATTGAATAGGTCTTTTAATCTTAGTATTTGGCCCTTAGTTATACTCACAAAATCGTTTCCAGATATGTAAAATTTATCAGTTATATGGACATCTCTAAAGCCTCTATCAAAATCAGGGTGGCGCTTTAATTGGATAGTCTGATAAGAAGCATCAATTACCTCAAGAGATTTAGGATCAGGAACAAAATAATATCTATCTGATGTTGAGTCTATTACCTTTCTGTTGAGTGACTCTATAAGTGACCAATCAATTTCCGGTTCTGATTTTGAAAGTCCAATCTCCTCTGCTACCATATGAATAGCCTCGGGAGTTATACCTCTTCGTTTAAGACCACGAATTGTTACTAGTCGTGGGTCGTCCCATCCAGATACAACATGTTCTTCTATTAAAGGCCTAATAAGTCTTTTAGAAGTAGGTGCTCCTTTGACAGTAAATCTTGAATATTCAATTATCTTCGGATTTCTTAAATTAAGAAGTCCTCGGATATAATCCTGTAATTCGATTCTTAATGCAAACTCATTGCTCCTTAGTACATGAGTTACTCCAAGTACAGAATCCTCAATTGCACAAGCAAAGTCATAAACTGGCCATATTCGGTATTTGTCACCTTGAATCGGGTGTGGGTGGTCAACAACTCTAAGCATAGTTGGATCTCGCATGACTGTGTTTTTTGAAGCCATATCTCCTTTGAGTCTGAGAGAATACTTACCTTCCTCTGCTGTTTCCATCTCTTTCCAAAGAGAGAGATTATCTTGAACCGAGTTTGAAACACATGGGCAATCCTTTGATTCATATCTAAGCTTTGACACATATTCTGCATCGCAGTTACAAACATAGGCCTTGCCCATATCAATAAGATCTAAAGCATACTTATAGTAAAGTTCCATGTCGTCAGACATGTTGCACTCCTCATCCCAAGTTATTTTGAGCCATTTTAGATCTTGTTTTATGGCATCGTAGTACTCAAGTTTTTCCTTTTTGGGGTTTGTATCATCAAATCTTAGAATAACTTTACCATCATACTTTTTAGCATAATAATAATTAAAGTAAAATGACATGCCATGGCCTATATGCGGATAGCCGTTAGGCTCAGGAGGGAGTCTTGTCACTACCTTCCCTATTTCTGCACCTTCTAATGGTGGGAGTACTTTAGGAGCTTCTTTCTCTTTTGGCTTTTCTACAAAATATTCAGGGTATATTTCTTTTAATTTGTTTTCAATGTCTTTATTAGACATTTTTGAAATCTGATTGATAGCTTCTTCCACGGCTAAAATTACATCTTTTGCCTGTTTTCGCACCTCGGGTAATTCAGCCATGATTTTGCCAGTAACAGCCTTAGAATTAGGGGTACCTCCATATTGAAAGGCGTTAATAAGAGCATACTTAAGCGCAAGTTTGTTCAAATCTTCACTCATTTTACCACAAAAGAGAATATTATTTCAATATTAAAAGGTTATCAATCGTTCTTTATTAAAATAATTAGCTAGATAGATATTTAAATATCTTTAAACTTAAACATTTAAATTTGGAAATGGATAATATGTACAAAAAGAAGCAAAAACTGATAATATTAGTTTTTGTTGTTATATCTTTTATTATTATAAGCTACTCCAACACAACTTTGGGAAGGGTTTTAAGATATGGACCCGCAAATGTGAATCATTACAAAGCATTTCCATATAGTGAATTTTTTAATGAAGAGCCTTTATTCAAATTCGGGGAAAATAACTTAGAGAGTGTTGTAAAGAGTCGCTTTGCTGAGGCCAAATACGGGAATAAAGTGGTAGGTGATCTAGATCAGTTTCTTGAAAAAACAGATACGACATCTTTTATTGTAATTTACAAAGATAATATTATATTTGAGAGGTATTATAATGGTTATACTCGTGAATCAACTGTCACTTCATTTTCAGTTGCTAAATCATTTGTATCGGCCCTAATTGGTATTGCAATTGAAGAAGGATATATAAAATCTTTAAACGATCCGATAACTGATTATCTTCCTGAATTAAAAGAACGTGATATTCGATTTAGTGAGATAAAAATAATTGATCTTTTACATATGTCATCAGGCTTAGGATATAAAGAACCCCCAGACGACATACATACTTATTACGCCCCAGATTTGAGAAAGTTAGCTCTTGAAAAAATAAAAATTGAAGAGAATCCAGGTGAGAATTTTTTATATAATAATTACAATCCACTTTTATTAGGAATGATTATTGAGAGAGCTACCAATAGTTCTGTTTCTGAATATATGGAAGAGAAGATATGGAAGCAAACAGGCATGGAATTTAAGGGCTCATGGAGTGTAGATGCAAATAATTTTGAGAAGATGGAAAGCGGTATAAATTGCAAGGCAATTGATTTTGCTAAATTTGGAAGGTTATACTTAAGAAAAGGAAACTGGAATGGAAAACAACTTATCCCATCAGGTTGGATTGTGGCCTCAACAGCACCTTATTTCCCAGATGATAAAAAATATTACCCAGAGAAAATATTTTTTAGAGATTACAGAGGATATTACTCTCTAATGTGGTGGGGAATCCAAAGAGAAGATTCAAGTTATGACTTTTACGCCGCTGGGAATCACGGCCAATATATCTATGTATCACCTGATAAAGAGTTGATAATTGTTAGAAACGGTATAAGTTATGGAAAAGATATGGACGCCGATAACATTAATTGGTGGCCTATTGTATTTTATCAGTTTGCAAATCAATTTCCTTCTGAAAAATAATAATTAATTAAGATTGTTTTGTAATTTTAACTTTTTAATTGAGGGTAAAAAATATGCTAATCCGAAGATAATAAATCCTATAAAACCAAATGGAGGTGGCATAAGAAATGCTACTACTATTCCAATTCCTGCTAGTATCATGCCATCTCTTGTACACAATGGACATCCTCTAGTGGAACAAGATGTGCCTTTTTTTGAAGAAGAATCTTTATCCATAACAATAAAAATGTTATTAATATTTATAATAATTTCCGTGAAATATTTATCACATATTATTATTAGCCCTAAGAATTATAATTATTTATTAATTTGAATAAACGTACTGCTAAAAATTGAAAGCGAAAGATTTATATACTTTAAGTTAGGTTAACATATAGTGTAGGAAATTAAAGAGGTGAGTCGAATGACATGGTTTGACATTATGGAAGATATGAGAAAAATGCAGGAAGAAATTGAAAGGGCATTTCCTGATTTTTGGAGAAGAACACCTTTATTGAGTCCAAGTGAATCAAAAGAGGGGGAAGTAATAAAATATAGAAGACCTTTGACAGATCTCAAAGAAACTGAAAATGAATTTATAATGGAGTTAGAGATGCCAGGTATAACTAAAGATGACATTGACATAAAAGTAACAGAAGATTTAATTGAAATTAAAGCTGAGAAAAATTATCAAAAGAAAGAAGAAGATGAGAAAAAAGGATATTTCTTCCAAGAAAGGAGATATCAAGGCTTTTACAGATCAATACCCTTACCTTCTGGAATAAAGCCGGAGGAAACTGAAGCCAAATTCGACAATGGTGTGCTTGAGATAATAATGAAGAAAACAGAAGAAAAAGAAAAGGCATTGAAAGTAAATATAAAATAATTTACTTTTTCTTTTTAATTAATCTACACAAGCCTGTGTTGAATTGGTGGGATATACCCAGATACTTTCTTGATTTTAAAATCATTTTCAAGAAGGGATTTAATTTGAGTTGGTGGAACACCCAAGGATATTTCTCTTGTTCTTCCATACCTTCCCTTGCTTACGACTTTTGCATTTAATATACCAAGCATATCAAGCTCTGATATTAAATCTGATACCCTTCTTTGAGTTAGTATGTCAATTTTTAAGATGTTACTCAAATCCTTGTATATGTTAAATACATCTCCTGTAATAATTTCTCCAGGCATGTATTTTTCAAGAAGGTATACAGAATAAAGTATAAGTTTTGATTGAGTTGGAAGTGTTTTTATTACTTCAGATATTCTATCCTGTTCTATCCTATCCTTTGCAACTCTGACGTGAGGTTCTGTAACTTTTTTAGCATTCTGTCGCTCAGCTATTTCGCCTGCAGTTCTTAATAGGTCAAGAGCTCTTCGAGCGTCTCCATGCTCTTGGGCAGCAAAAGCAGCACATAGAGGGATTACTCCAGGGGATATTACTGAATCATTAAAAGATATTTTAGATCTGTCTTCTAAGATATCCATAAGTTGCGGAGCATCATACGGTGGAAATATTATTTCTTCTTCACCAAGAGAGCTCTTCACTCTAGGGTCCAAAAACTCAATGAATTTCAAATCATTTGAAATACCTATGATGCTGACCCTAGCATTTTCCAAGTCTCCATTAATCCTAGTTAAATTATAAAGAACATCATCTCCTCCTTTTTTGAGGAGCTGGTCAACTTCATCGAGAATAATAATAACAAGTTTCTTTTCACTATCAAGACTTTGAGAGAAAACATCATAAATTTTATCAGTGGGCCAACCCGTAAGAGGAACTGACTGGCCAAAATATTCAGATAATTTTGATAAAAGTCTATATTGTGTATCGACTACTTCACAATTAATATAAATAAAAGTGATAGGCATGTCCATTTTGACGCTTGAGCAAAGATCTGGTTTTGGAAGACCAGTATTACAATCAAGTGAAGGAGAAGTTTTTAAAAAGGCTTTACCACCGACTTTCTTTACAAGGCCATTTCCAACATATTTTACCACTACAGTTTTGCCTGTTCCAGTTTTACCATAAACAAATATGTTTGAGGGTGTTTCCCCTTTTAGTGCAGATACCAAAATTGCGGCAAGTTTCTCAATTTCATTTTTTCTGTGTGGTAGGATTTCAGGAGTATATGAGTGTCTCAGGACTTCTTTATTTTTAAAAATAGAATTTGATAAAAGAAGCTCGTCAAATAAATCATCAAGTGATGACTGTTTATTTAAAACGAAATCTTCTACAGTAGAAGCTATAGTATATTGGAGTTCTTCCTTACCAGAAACTTCAGAGAAAGTTTTTGTCTTGGAATTTTCATCGTACTTCAAAGGTGTTCCTGCGTCGTCATTATTCAATTATATCACTCTATTATCCTATGTAATAGCTATCCTTTTTATACATTTCTCCCACCCCTTGATTTCCACTGGAGATTCATTTTAATTAAGAAAATCAAATTAAAAGCGGAAAAAATTATAGCTCTATAATGAAACAGAGGTTGATTTAGTCTTTTTTATAATTATATCTTTTTGTCCTATTATGTGATCATGTTGATTGTATTCAGTTTATAGTGTTCAAATGATTTCATAAAAAGGAAAAATTTATATAGTTAAAAAAACATAGATTAATGGGATTTTATAAAAATTTATATTAATATACAAAAACAATTATAAAAATTTATTTTCTAGTGGAAATGAGGGGGTATATCTGTCAATAATAATTTAAATGATTATTCTATTGTTCTATCATGCAAGAAGTAGATAATTATATTGAAAGTTACAGAAAAGCTGGAGAGATACTTAAAATCATTAAAGAGGAATCAAAAAAACTAGTTGTAAGTGATTACAAAGTAGTTGATTTAGTTGAATTTATAGAAAATAAAATAATTGAAAAGGGCGGGTTTCCAGCTTTTCCATGTAATGTTTCTATCAATAGTATCGCTGCACATTATACACCTAATCTTGATACAGATTTTGTTTTAAAGAGTGGTGATTATGTAAAGGTTGACATAGGATGCCATATCGATGGTTGTATCGCCGATACGGCATATACTGTTAAGGTTGGTGAGAGTGATGACGACCTCATAAATGCAACTCAAGAGGCCCTAAAAAATGCAATAGCTGTAGTAGAGCCTGGAGTAAAGACAAATTATATCGGTAAAATTATAGAAGAAACAATAAAAGATTTTAATTTTAATCCAATTAAAGATCTTTGTGGCCATGGGCTTAGACCTTATGTTCTCCATTCTGGCATTACAATTCCAAATTATAATAGTAACATGGGAACTAAACTTAAAGAAGGAGATACAATGGCAATAGAGCCTTTTGCATCCACAAAAGCAGGTAAGCTTAAGACTTCTGAAGAGGTTTATATATTCAAATATCTTCAAGACAGACCCCTAAGGGATCCTGGTTCAAAGAAACTATTGAATTTTATCAAACAAAACTATAGGACTTTACCATTTGCAGAGAGATGGCTTGAAAAATTATGCTGGCCTTAAAATTAACTTTTCTTTGAGGACTCTTATTAGGGCAAATGTTATTTATCCTTATAATGTATTAATAGATAGTGAGGGGGGGTTAGTGTCTCAGGCTGAACATAGCTTGATTGTAACTCCAAGTGGATGTGAAGTTTACACCTAAAAATATTTATGATGTGCATGATTTGTGGAAAACCTGTTATTTACCCGTATATATGCAGACTTTGCGGAAGAACAATCTGTAGTGCATGTGTTTTAGAAGGTCAAATCTGCAAAGAATGTATAAAAACTGGTAAAAAATTTAAATAAATATATTTTTTCGTTATATTTATTTAAACATATCGA
>LNGC01000078.1 GCA_001587715.1 Candidatus Methanofastidiosum methylothiophilum
TTGCGTATGGCATAGTATCAATGGACACTATGTTTTTAGAGAATCCTTATTCTAATGTGAAAGTTCACCTCATTTTATATCACGACACGCTGAGTTGAACCGTGATGATTTAAGTTTCAGAGTTTATATCATAAATAATAATCCCTTCAAAGCTTTTGCTCATATTACTCATTGCTGAAGCAAACGAAATTCAAGCGCGTTAGTTCTAAGACTATCCGCAAATGGCATCTAAATCTTATGATTAAAGAAGGCGTGACTGAAAGTTTGGCTGACTTCATTCAGGGCCGCCCCCGAATTTGCGTTAAGAGGGATATGCAAGTCTCCATATTTCAGAAACGATAAAACTTTCCATGGATATTCTAAGAGAATGCTGGATGAGCAAAATCAGGAACTAATATAGCTAAGAACTTCTTTACCAATTGGGTTATCGATTATAGGCTATACCGATTTTTCTTTCCCATATTTATGCAGCTGAAATAGACCCAACTATAAATTAGTCTATTCATCTTTTTCGCTCTCCGAAACTAATAAAAAAGCACATATAGTTTAGAACATTATCTTTGCATGTTATAATGATAGAAGATAAAAAATATGGCTTTGAAGAAGTTGACAAGCTCTCAAGAGCTGAAAGAAAATTCAAGGTCGGCCACATATTATATATTATTTTTTTCACTTTATCTTATTTTTACTTGATGACATTAATGTTTGACTCGATGAATGGCTCTATATTTTATTTATTAATAAATTTGTACTTTGCACTACTTCTTCTTATACTCTGGGGTTTTTCCAAGTCAATAGAATCTAAGGCAAAAGAAAGAGTATATGCTAAATTGATGAATGAAAAATACGAGCTGGAACAGAAGTATATAAATATACTAAATCAAAACCCAAATACACTTGAAGATTATATCAGAGCATTCTTCTTAACTTATGGCAGTGAGGAGCCCGAATATTCTAAGCACTCATATAACTTTAAAAGATTATTATATCTAAACAAAAAAATATCGAGCAAACAATTATATGATGTGTCTGAGCCTGATAAAATAGTCGCTCAAGTGAAAGAAAAAATTGCACTGGAACACAAATTCTGGGCGATACTCAACGAAAATCCAGTAACACTTGAAGATTATGTTAAATTGTTCTCATCTACTTATGGGGAGTCTTATCGCGATAATATAGCAGATTTTAAAAGATTAGTGTACTTGCATGGGATTACAATTAAGAGCGAAAATGAAATCGAATTGTTATTAACATCAATAGAAGAGAAGAAACAATTGAATCTATTGGAAAACAAATTCAAAGCAATACTCAACGAAAATCCAGTAACACTTGAAGATTATGTTAAATTGTTTTCATCTACTTATGAGGAGTCTTATAGTGACAATTTAGCAGATTTTAAAAGATTACTGCACTTACGTGGGATTACAATTCCAAGCGGAGATGAAATCGAATTTTTATTAGAAGCAATAAAATTGAATCTATTGGAAAACAAATTCAAACCCTTATTAAATGATGAGTCTGTTACACTCAAAGACTATGTTGGGCTATTCTTGTCTACTTATAAGAACGAATATCCAGTAAATTTATTGTTATTCAAGAAAATGCTACTTATACAAAAAGATATAAGTTGGATTAGAGTTGAAGAAGAAATCAAATCATATTTTTTCTCAACTATCTCAAACAAGTCTTCTTTCAAATCAATCTATGGGGTTGAGCCGATTTATGATTTCAAATTGATTCATGAATTTTGTAAAAAGTATGGGTTCTCTTATAGTGAAGATGATTTGGAAAATCTCTCTAAACTTCTGATAACAAAGGGAATTAAAATACATGATAAATCAATATTGAAAGAACTCGTCTCAAAAGCAAATATGGAGCGTCATTATAGTCTATTCACAGAATGTATGAAGACAGAAATACCTTTAGATGAAACCGGTTACATACAGAAAGCAATTGGGCTTTTCGGAAATAATTTTAATAAGCGTTTTGACTTACCCTACCTTCACCGATTTTTCATAGAACGTAATTTGACGAGTTTAGACTATAAAAATTTTGAAGAATATGTAATGACAAGAATATTTGAACTCAGTTTACTATCAGACGAGAACAAATTATCGGTTCACGAGGTGGATGCAATGGATGGCTATGAGTTTGAAGTTTTTGTCGGGCAACTTTATCAAAAAATGGGCTATTCTGTGGAGCAAACTCCTTTATCCAATGACCAAGGAGCAGACCTCATAATCAGTAAGTATGGAGAAAAAACTGCAGTTCAAGTAAAAAATTACACTTCCAATGTTGGAAATGGTGCGATTCAAGAAGTAGTTGCAGCTAAGAACTATTATGGATGTTCTTCATGCATTGTTGTAGCAAACAGTTACTTTACCAAATCTGCAATTGAGTTAGCAGATGCCAATGGAGTAAAATTAGTAGATAGAGATGAATTGAATTATTTAATAAATAATAAAGGCATAGAAATAAATCCAAAGTCTGATAGTGCATTGTGTGTCAAGGGTATTGAACTTAGTAGTCCGGGAAGATATGAAGAAGCCACCATCCTTCATGGCAACGAGTTCATCTTGAAGGGTTGTGAACTTACTAACCTGGGAAGATACGAAGAAGCAATACAGGCATTTGATAAAGCCATAGAAATAGATTCAAAGTCTGAAATCCCTTGGTCTAGCAAGGGTTGGGCACTTAGTAGCTTGGGAAGATACGAAGAAGCAATACAGGCATATGATAAAGCCATAGAAATAGATTCAAAGTATGGTAGTGCATGGGGTGGCAAAAGCTTGGCACTTAGTAGTCTGGGAAGAGAAGAAGAAGCAAATGAAGCCTTTGATAGAGCCAAAGAATTGGGATATACTGAATCGTAATATCCCAACTATTTTATTTTAAGGGTCCTCTGATATTTCCTATCTATTTAATATGTTTTCAGAAACGATTCTTAAATACACATAACCAGCTAGCTCTCTATTGAACCATTCAAAATAGTTGGTAGTGCACCCCTCTCTCCAGGGGTCAATATGGCTTTAAATTTGAAATAAAGATTAATTACAGCTTCAAAAGCCAAATAAACAGCGTAGCCGGCTTATTTTTTTAAACAGGTACTTTAAAATCTTCAATCTGTTTTGATTTCGTGAAATATTGTCATGTAAAGGATGCGCAGTTGTTTTGTAGTAGTTCGAATGGGAGCCTTCGTTTTGCATAAAAAGAAATCGAGTGTATGTTCTCTCGATTTCTTAAATTCATCATGCACATGAAGCGGGTGGCTCCATGTACTCCAAATCTTTTATAACGGTTGCTTTGAAAATTCTCTTCTTTGGAACCCACTCAACTCTTGCTGATTGGAAATTCGATAAGAGTTCTCTAGCTTCAGTATTTAAAGGTTTCAAAGTATCTTTGCTTACTTGGTACATTCCATTGACTTGAAAAACAACTAATTGGTTATCACTTTGAAAAACTATATCTGAGTCTGTGAGTTCACAAGCAATCGCAAGCTTTAGACCTTCAATTAGTGCCAAATATTCAGCTTCATGACATGTGCCGCTTCCCATATCTTTAGATATTTCGTCGATTATGTTGTTCTTTTCACTAACAATAATTTCTATAGTGCGCATTCCTGGGTTAGGAGTTGCGCTTCCGTTAATTTTAACGATATACATAATATCACTTTTATAATTTTAATTTTTGAATTTTTCAAATAATTGATATAATTGCTGTTGGAACACTTGGGACACTTGGAACACTTTAGGAGTGTACAGAGATTAACTGCATAGAATAGAATACATAGCATTGCATTACATTGTTTATTAATCACTTTAAATTATAAAATTTAGAACTTAAATTTTATAAATAAAAAATAATTAATAATATAATGTTATGTCACATTACATTATGCTATATTCTATATATGTATATCTTACAAGTGTTCTATGTGTGCCAACTGTTCCATTAATTGAGATACCTCTTGGATTTCAAAACCTCAGGACAAGATGGCTTTTCATCTGAACCTTCGTCGGCATAATAATACCTCTGAACAATTTCATTCCAAACTTGCTCACTTGGTATTGCATACATGCGAGTCTTCTTAGACTTTGTTTCTGAACCGCTTGGTATCTTCAATGTTGTTGATTCAGTTGTCATGCCAATGCTCATCATCGTCTGTGTCGCGCTTTTAGCGCTTATGCCGAAATGTGCGCCGACCATCGAAGGTGTAACTGCCAAAACTCCCCCATTTGTAGCATATTGGCTATAATCCGAGTGAGGTTCATCGTAGCCAGCTGCAAGAGCGTAAACATAATTGAATAATGTGCCTTCCCATGATTGAGAACGCATCTCCTTAATTTCTGCCTGTCGCCGAGTGATGTAGTTCTTGAATCTTGCTTCACCATCTGGTAATAATTGGAGCGTCAGAGATAATGGAATTGCAAGCTGCTTTAACCGCGGTTCAATGTCCATCTCACTACAGTCTATGAGATTGTTCGGGTCAACGTTGTTCCAGTTAAAGAGAACAAAGCGCGTTATTATTGCGCGGATTTCTTCGACCTCATCTTCGTAGATAGGCGGCAGATTTGCTGGTATATCTCTTCTGTTAGTCTCTCTAGGCGAAAATGATAGTAACCTACCTTCTGTAGCATTATCTTGGAATGGCTTCCTCATTGCTATAATCTTGGGGCCAAAAGGATTGTAAAACTCTTGCTCCTTAAAATTGGCTTTATTTGTCTTCATAAAGACATGTCCATCCTCGAATCCAAGATTCAGATATTTAATGATTTCACTCTCAGCTCCACCATTAAAATCAGCTTCATCGATTTTAAGTGTCCCGTGCCATTGTTCTTTAAACCTAAGTATTCCGCTTGCTGTACTTGCACCTTCTGCTGTTATTGGGTAGAAACATAAGTCTGCAATTACTTTTGAAAATCTCGATTTGCCTTTTCCGGTATCTCCGATGAATCTAAGGTATGGTGTTGTGTTGGTTTTCGGATAAAACCATGTGAAGAGGATGTAGTGAATGAACATCTCTTTGTCAGTTTCAGGAGCGTCAATATATTTATCTAGATGAGCGTGGAGCAACTCTAAAAGCTCAGTAGCTTGTAAGTCAGGTGCTGAATCTATCAGTTCTCTAATTGGAACACCAACAACAGGGACATATTCGCCATTTGCAAATGGAAGCTCCTGAGGATGCACTTCTTTACCATTTGGATAGACGGCTTCGGTATAGCATATCTTATTGTTTTGCATGTAAGCAAAAATGAAGTCATTCTCTTCGCTTTTAACTGTTAAAACGATTTCATCCGAGACACAGACAAACGGCTTCATAATTATTTTTGAAGTGTTCTGTGCGGGTTCTGATGACTTCTCTTGTTGCGATTGAGTTGTACTGTTTATAATCTGGCTTTTGGAGGCGTCATTATCACAATCGTTATCGCAAAGTTCAGATTCGCAGGGAATTGAATTTGTATAAAGTTCACAAGTTTCAGTTGTATTATTTACAGGGAAATCAAATATTTTATATTTAGTCATTTTTATTTTCTCCATAATTGGAGATGATAGATTCCAGCTTATGTTTTGTATTTTTACACAGTTGCTACTTACCACATTCCATCTTTTGAGAAAAGGAACTAGGATTAGGGTATTATTCTAGTCTACAGATTTTTGAATGAGGGGGGTTGTAGCAAAAAATGTTTTAGAACACTTGCACAACTCAAGCTCATTCATTTTCTAATTATTATTGGTACAGAAACTTTTTTCTGTATCAATATCTAGCTAGTATAATGAAACTCATATCAATTTGCTTTTATTTGTAAAGTACTTTGGAGCTGAAATAATCACCATACTCTTTTTATATGCACACGTTTCTATAAATAGATGGCGGTCAGCATACAGTTGCAAAAAAAATGGATTTATATAGAACTACAAAATCACATATTGGGACGTTTTGATTAGTTTATCAATAAACTATGTGTGTCTTGCTAAAGAAAGAGTTAATGAACTAATAAAATGTTGGACATTTATACAGCCATCTTCAGTTCAGAACATATGCTGTTAGAGAGTGAAAACGTAATTGATGAATGTTAATAAATAAGTAAATAAATAAAAAAATAAATGATAATAGACATCTAGTCCCAATTAGCATTAACCAAAAGTTTTCTTAGATTACTCTTTACCATACCGTAAATTTTCGATTCAATGACATTCTCTTTGAGCCAGACAGCTCTTTAATGCATCTTAGATATAGTCTTAACAGCAGTCAAGCGGTCTTCAAAATCTATACCCAAATCTCGTTTCAACCTGAAAGTGAATCCACATGAAGGACATTGAACTTTTACATGGTCTGGTTTTACTCCAAAAACCTTGTCATAGGACTTTTTCCGGTCATCGACTGCGAACTGTAAGTATATTGCAGTTGTACCTAAGTCAGTATGACCTAACTGTTGCTGAAGGGTCCTCAGGTCCATACCCCTTTGAATGCAGTGAATTGCATGACCGTGTCTGAACTTGTGAGCTGATACCCAAGGCATCTCCACCATGTCACGTAGAGTGTTTATGAGGGTCTTAGCACCATTCTCATTCAGGTTGATGATTTTGTCATTTGGTTTGAGTGAATGCCTTTCAATATGCTGTCTGATGAGGTCTAGGGTGTCAGTGTCAATAACAACAGTCCGTGCTTTGAGTTCATCTGACTTGACATTCTTGCCATACACTGCAATGATACGGTCATTGAATACGATGTCTTTGACCCTTATTCCGTGATGTTTCTTCTGCACATAAGCATTCAGGTACTGACAATTCGCATCTATGCATACTCTATCATCCCGTACCGGTGCCCACTTCGGACAATGACCCTTACGTTTCTTGAATCCCGGAAATAGGCATTGAGTGAACACTCGCTGATTACCTCCCACTATCTCGGATATTCGTGCACCTGTGAAGAACAATAGTCTTATGAATAGTGGATAGTCACCCTTCCTTGCCCTCTTCCTGACTGCATACTCTTCATATTCTTTTGCTGCTTCTTCAAATTTTATGAAATCCTCGTATTTGATATAGGTACTTAAGTTTTTCATCGCATCCGATACCAAGACATTCACCCCAAAGAGAAGTGAACCCCACTGAAATAAGGAGCAATCTACCTGTGATTGGCAAAATAAGGCTTAATTGGGCTTTTATCCCCGGTCATCGGTGTAATCCTGATGGTCGCCATTACTGTCATCCTTGCAGCAGTAATTGCTGCGTTCGTGTTCGGCATGGGACCACCAGAACAGGCACCACAGGCAAGCCTGAGGGCAAGCGCGACTACAATAACTGACGATGATGATAACACCGTTAGTGCTATCAAACTCGAGCACCAAGGTGGAGATGCAGTATATCTTGATGCAACTCACACAAAAATACTGCTTGATGGAAATGCAGTTAATGTAGTATTAGCTGATGCAGACACTGATGCTCTAGATGCAGGAGAATATGTATACATATTCAACGATGATGGAGTAAATTTCCTTGATGCACAGGGAAATGATACCCAGACTAACCTGACAGCTATCACAGCAACAGGCACTTCAACAAACGTCAAGATTGTAGATGTTGGCAGCCAGCAGATGATTGCTGACCTTAAA
>LNGC01000079.1 GCA_001587715.1 Candidatus Methanofastidiosum methylothiophilum
TCTACACCTTAAATATTCTCAAGTATACTTATCCCGTTTGATTTCAAAACTTCAATTGACTTCTTTAGGTCACTTACTTTTAGTATCAATATAGCTTTTTTTTCTATTTTAGTTATAAATGCATAAGCGTATTCAATGTTAATTGAAGCCTCGCTCAATAGGGAAGCTATTAGCCCCATTGAGCCTGGTTTATCTTCCATAAGTACCCCTAGTACTTCTCCTTTTCTAAATGACATTCCGGCCCCTTTCAGAAGAGTAGTTGCTTTTTCGTTGTTGTCTGTTATCATCCTTACAAGACCAAATTCTCCAGCCTCAACTAGCTGTAATGCTCTTATATCAATCCCATTTTTTCCAATAATATTACAGAGCTCTGCAAGCCTCCCTGGCCTATTGTCAATAAAAACACTTATCTGTTCTACCATTTCAACACCTACATATCCTTCCTTAAATCAATTACTCTTTTTGCTTTTCCCTCAGGCCTTGGAATCTGGCCGGGCTCAACTAGTTCAACATCAACGCTTAAGCTTAACATTTCAAAGAGTCGTTTCTTGATTTCTTTTTCAAGTGTTATAAGTTCTGATATGCTATCTGAGAAAATTTCATTTGTTACTTCAACTTTTATCATGAGTTTATCTAGAATGTCTCTATCGACTATGATCTGGTAATGGTCGCCAACTCCTTTTAGTTCCATCAAAACCTCTTCTATCTGACTTGGGAAAACGTTGACCCCTCTAACAATTAGCATATCGTCGCTTCTTCCTGTGATCCTTCCAATTCTAGGGTGTAACAATCCACAGGCACATTCTTCCCATGTTATCCAGGATAAATCTTTTGTTCTATACCTCATGACTGGCATTGCCTCCCTTTGTAAGGTTGTGAATACTAGTTCACCTTTTCCCTCGCCATCCACATCTGTCTTATTCCCATCGCTATCAATTGTCTCAACTATAAAATGGTCAGACCATGTGTGAAGCCCGTTATGCTCAGAACACTCAATGCCCACACCTGGCCCACAAAGCTCAGTAAGCCCGTATATATCAAATGCTTCAAGCCCTAGGCCTTTTTCTATTCTTTTTCTCATATTTTCTGACCAGGGCTCTGCCCCAAATACACCCCTCTTTAAAGATAGCTCATCAAGTTTCATGTCTGTGCCTTTGATAACTTCTGAAAGCATCAATGCATATGATGGTGTACATGCAAGTGTAGTTGTTTTCATGTCTTTTAGTATCTTAATCTGCCTCATAGTATTTCCACTACTTGTGGGTATTACTGCAGCACCTAATCTCTCAGCACCATAATGAAGCCCCAGACCTCCAGTGAATAATCCATATCCATAACTGACCTGAACTAATCTTTATGGGTTGCACCTACTGTTTCAAGGCACCTCTTATTTAACTCTGCCCACAATTCTATATCCCTCTTAGTATATGGGACAACTGTTGGAACACCAGTCGTGCCTGAAGATGAATGGAATCTTACAACATTATCAATGGGCGTAGCTATCAATCCATATGGATAATGATGCCTTAGGTCTGCTTTTGATAAGAAAGGGAGTTTAGATATATCGTCCAATCCTTTGATATCTTCAGGTTTTACACCTGCTTCTTTCATTTTTTGTTTGTAGTAAGGGAGATTATCCCATGAATATTTAACATTTTTAACAAGGAGTTTTCCTTGGGATTTTCTTATTTCGTCGATCTTTTTTTGCAATCAATCCCTCCAAGAAAATTATAACTGAACACGACCTCTTAATATGAGTATATATTTTTATCGTATCGCATATTTCAGATTAAGATAAAAGCTTTTATAAAACCTTAGTCTCATGAACTTAAGAGAATATGTCAGAACAAAATCTTATCCCTTTTAAAGCAAAAAAGACTTTTAGCCTGTATAATAAAACATATGATGAAGGGAAAGATTACGAACTTAATTTTTTGGAAGTTGAAGTCTTAATAAATGAGGGATTGGTAGATATAATACCATTAAACTCTGTAGATTACAGGAAAATGTTAAAGGAAGAGAGCTCTTCAGAAAAGATGTTAGAGTTGGATGATAATTTTTATGCCTTTGCGAGGATATCTCAGCGATATCTAAAAAATAAGGAAAATCTATCTCAAATTGAAAAGAAGGCGTATAGTGACAGCGCTGCTGCATTAAGGAACTTCCTAAGGTTTAGGGCCGAAAAGATTTTAAAGGCGCTCTTAATTGAAAATCAAAAAATTGAAGTCCACGGCTCAGAATTACTTTTCACTTCCTTGATTGGTGAGGAAATATCAAAATGGATACGATTTAATGAGAGTATCATAAAGGGAGAAAAATATGAAATATAGCTACGAGGAAGTTATTGATAGGTTCAAGGAGTTCTATGAAGCTTATCCTGACGTGAGTGAACCTAAATATAAAAAGCTGATAGACAAGATGAAGATGGAAGGAAAGAGCTCCCTTTATATTGATTTTGATGATGTTATTGATTTTGACTTTGACCTTTCAGAACAAATTTTGAAAGAACCCGAACAAATACTAACAGGCCCAAATGCAGCTTTAAAGGAAGTTTATGGTGCTGAGACTGATAAAAGGCTCACTGCAAGATTTGTCGATTTGCCCCCGACAGAGAAGATTGATATTAGAGATATCAGGGCCATACATATCAATAAATTTATCCAGGTTGAAGGTGTGGTGAGGAGAACTACAGAAGTTAAACCTGAAGTAATTGAGGCGGTGTTTAGTTGTGAAAGGTGTGGGGAGTATCTTACAATTATGCAAGATTCACCGAGTTTCAAAACTCCAGTGACTTGCTCAAATCCAGCTTGTGGGAGAAACGGACCTTTCAAACTGGTAAAGGCCTATTCAAAGTTTGTTGATTGGCAGAATATAAAGATCCAAGAAAAGCCTGAGAAATTAAAAGGTGGTCGACTGCCCTGGATTATGGATTGTATAATCAAGGACGATATAGTTGATACTGCTCAGGCGGGAAATGTTGTAAATATAGTTGGTATTTTAAAAACAGTTCAAGAAAATTGGCCCAAAAGTGGGGGCAAGAAAACTACGTTCAATAAATCAATAGAAGTTAACAGTATTGGGATAAAAGAAAAGGATATACAAGATTTAGAACTATCAGAGGAAGATGAAGAAAAGATACTGGAGCTAGCCTCTGATCCTAAAATATGTGAGAATATAACTAATTCTATTGCCCCCTCGATTTTTGGGAATCAACATGTGAAGTATGCTGTTGCATTACAAATGTTCTCAAGTGAAGCAAGATTGCTACATGATGGGACAAGAATAAGAGGAGATTCACATATACTCCTTGTTGGTGATCCTGGTGTTGCCAAATCACAGATCCTTAAATATATTAATCTGGTTGCGCCAAGGTCAATATACACAAGCGGTAAAGGAACTTCTGCCGCTGGTCTAACTGCCGCCGTTATAAGGGACGAAGGCTCGGGCAGTTTCGCACTTGAAGCTGGCGCTCTTGTTATTGCAGACAATGGTATTGCCTGTATAGATGAAATTGATAAAATGTCCAATGAAGACCGTTCTTCAATTCACGAAGCTATGGAACAGCAAACTATTTCAATTGCTAAAGCAGGTATTATTGCAACTTTAAACGCAAGGGCTTCTATTCTTGCAGCTGCAAATCCAAAGCGAGGAAGGTTCGATAGCTATAAGCCACTTGGGGAGCAGATAGACCTTCTCCCCACCCTTCTTTCAAGATTCGACTTGATTTTCATATTGACAGATAAACCAAAGGAAAGCGACGATAAAAAAATAGCAGAGCATATATTAAAACTTCATTCAAATGAAAAAGATTCAATAATACCTATATTAGAAACTGAAGACATAAGGAAATATGCAATCTATTCAAAAAAGACTATTAAAGAGATAACATTGACTGATGATGCAAAAAACAGACTTTTAGAGTTTTATGTCAGCATCAGAAAAAAGGGCGAGGAGAAAAATACCCCCATCCCAATCACCGCAAGACAGCTTGAATCCCTGATAAGATTATCAGAAGCAAGAGCTAGGATGAGATTATCCGATAAAGTTATGGTCGAAGATGTCGAGGATATAATTAAGCTTTACATGAAATCAATTGAGGAGATAGGCAAAGATCCAGAAACTGGAGAGATTGACATAGACATGATTATGACCGGCAGACCAAAATCCCAGAGGGATAAAATAACTGTAATAATGGATATCATTTCTAATTTAGATAAGAAGAGTAACAATGAAGGTGCTCTTACAAGTGAGGTCTATGAAGAAGCAAGGGCAGAGAACATCAGTGATTCATTTACCCGTAAGATAATTGATGAGTTAAAACAAAAAGGTGACGTGTATGAGCCAAGGCCGGACAGGCTAAAATTGACTCTATTATAGGGGATCTTAATGTACAACAGAGGGAGAAACTCAGAAGTGTCGTTGGTAAAAAAATTATGGGAAAATGGATATGCCGCCCTTAGAATGCCTGGTTCTGGGAGGGGGCAGTTATACCCTCACCCAGATATTATTGCAGGCAACGGCAAGAAATATCTTGGAATAGAAGTAAAGATAAGGGCAGAAGAAAGATGCTATTTCAAAGATGAAGATGTTGAAAAGCTAAAGGAGTTCTGTAATACCTTTGGCGCTGTTCCCTATTTTGCCGTGAGATTTGTTAGGAGATGGCAATTTTTTGAAGTAAAAGATTTAGAAAAAACACCGAGTGGTTACAGAGCATCTTTTGGAAAAGGTCAGGAATTCTCTAAACTCATAGGGGAGGAAGATGATCGTTAGGAATGTAGGTCCAGATGATATCTACACAGTTATTGACTTAGAATATCAAAACTTCGATTACCCTTACCCACCGGAAGTAATAAACTTTCTATACGAATCCCATAGAGATACTTTTCTTGTAGCTGAAAAAGAAAGAGAAGTTATTGGATTTGTCATAGGTATAGTGCAAAAAAAAGAGGGCCATATCCTAGTAATAGCCATAAGAGACGATTACAAAAAAAAAGGCATAGGCACTTTTCTTATGAAAAAATTGATTGACATCTATAAGAAAAAAGGTATAACTCAATTAAAACTTGAAGTTAGGGCCAGTAATGTTGCGGCTCTATCCATGTATAAGAATCTTGGATTTAAGATTACCAACAGATTAAAACATTACTATGAAAACGGAGAAGATGGATTTCTTCTAAGAAGAGAAAATCTTTAAAATTATTTTTCCTTCCCAACGTATTTGATCTTTTTTAGTGGCCCTTCATAGTAAATTTCAATTTCCTTCTCAAGGTACTCATAAAGATATCTTTCTACAGTACTTCTAGGTATCCTAGTTTCATTTACAAGTTCTTGAATAAAGTAATCTTTACCTGATTTAGTTCTTTCTCTAAGAAGATTTCTAATATAATCAATTCTCTCGTTTCTCAATTCAAACTGTTTTCTCCAACCCACGTTTATCACCATCGATTACATATATTGAACGATTAATCTTTAGTTATTAGTATTTAGTTACTCTTACTATATAAAGTTTTCGGTAATTAAAATTAATAATTGAGATTTAATATAGTATTTTATTGGTTAATATAATTAAATATAATGAATAACATTAGAAAAAAAATATCAATTCTATTGATAAACAATACAAATAATCAAAAACTAATTTAGAGCATTCTATTCAAAAAATTAATCTGTGATAGGTGTCCAAAAGATTTATTTAGGGTGTGTATATCTGTTCATTCGAGGATAACATGTTTAAAAATATTGTCATTGTAGGAACAGGCTACGTTGGGATCCCTGTTGCCGCTATGTTTGCCGATAAAGGTTTTAATGTAGTTGGGATCAATAGAACAAAGGAAAAAGTGGACCTTATAAACAAGGGATTATGCCCCATAGAAGGGGATGAACCAAATTTACCAGAACTCATAGATAAAGTTGTAAAGAATAAAAAACTTGTCGCAACTACAGATTATTCTGTATGTAAAACTGCTGATGCGATATTAATCTGTGTCGAAACTCCTTTTGATTCCGATAAATGGGAGCCAAAGTATGATTCATTGAAATCTGCCCTAAAAAGTGTGGCGGAAAATATGTCAAAAAACTCATTGGTTATTGTAGAATCAACTATAGCCCCCACAACTATGGAAACTCTAGTAAAACCAATCCTAGAAAATACTTCAAAGATGGAAGCAGGCAAGGATTTCTTACTTGGAAACTGCCCTGAGAGAGTAATGCCCGGGAAACTTCTGTATAACATAGAAAATCTGTCCAGAGTGTGTGGAGGAATAAACGAAGAAACGAGGGAGAGAATGCTTCAGCTTTATTCCCATATTGTCAAAGGAGAGCTTTATCCAACAGACTGCATTACTGCTGAAGTTGTAAAAACAGCGGAAAACGCCTACAGAGACGTTGAGATAGCCTTTGCTAATGAAGTTGCATTGATCTGTGAAAAACTTGGGATAAACGTCTACGAAGTAAGGGAATTGGTAAACAAAGCGCCATACAGGAACATGCATTTACCTGGAGCCGGTGTTGGTGGGCACTGCCTTCCAAAGGACTCTCTATTGCTGTCCTATGGGGTAAAAGGTATACTTACTCCTGAACTTATGATACTTGCAAGGAATCTAAACAAAAAGATGCCATCCCATACTGCAGGGCTTTTGATAGATGTCATGAAGGAAAAAGGGATGGATGTTAAAGGCAAGAAGATTGCAGTCTGTGGATTTGCCTACCTAGAGAATTCTGATGATACTAGAAACACTCCTTCCTTAGGTGTAATTAATAGCCTAAAGGAAAAGGGTGCGATTGTAGAGATTCACGACCCATTTGTCAAGAGTTATGAAGGGCTAGAAATAAAAAAGGACTTTTACAGTTGTGTTAAAGACTCAGATGCATTGGTTTTTGTCACCGCACACTCTGAATACAAAAATATCGATCTAAACAAAATCAAGGGGACGATGAAGACTCCAATAATAATTGATGGAAGGAATATCTTTGATAAAGAAGAAATGATAAAAAGAGGATTCCATTACAGAGGCGTTGGAAAAGGATAATTATATTTTTATTATCTTATTATTCATGTATGAATCAATTGCCGAGATTGCAACTTCAAGTGCATGAAGTCCTTCTTCACCCGAAACTGGAGGTGCTGTGTTCTTTTTTAGATAATTAATAAAACAATCAAGCTCTATTGCCAATGGCTCTTTTCTTTCAATCTTCGCGTCCTTTTCCCACTCTTTATCGAATAAAATAAGCTTCTGCTCAATATAATCAACTTCGGCTATCCCCTTATCTGCAACGACTGTAAGGCTCCTAACTTTATGGGGAGTATGCCAGTTAGTATCGATTAATCCTGTGCAAGTATTCCCAAAAGTCATTAGAATTGTCGCAAAGTCCTCAAAAGGATGTATTCTTTTGCCACCTGTTGCATATACTGTTTTTACTTTTTCTTCCAATAAAAAAGACATTATGTCGATATCATGAACGCCTAAATCAATAATAATTCCAACATCTCTTATTCTAGGATTGTAAGGTCCAACCCTCTTTGAAGACATTGTGACAACTTTTCCAAGTGTATCATTTTTTATTAACTCCTTTAGTTTTTGGATAGCCGGATTAAACCTTTC
>LNGC01000080.1 GCA_001587715.1 Candidatus Methanofastidiosum methylothiophilum
TAAATTCATAATCTCACCTTAAGTGTGGTATTCGGCATTAATTTTAACGTAATCATATGATAGATCACAGCCCCATGCTTTAGAGGAATAAGTTCCTATGTTCATATTTATTAGTATTTTAACAAATTCATTTTGCAATGCTTTTCTTGATTCACTCTTTGGAATGCCTGCAGCCTTACCATTTTTTACTATCATTACTTCTCCAATCCATACCTCTAGTTTGGGTAGGTCCATTTCCGCACCTGAATATCCAACAGCAGCTACAATTCTGCCCCAGTTTGGATCTTCTCCAAAAATGGCTGATTTGACGAGGCTTGAGGAAATAACTGCTTTAGATGCAATGTCGGCATCTTTCTGACTTTTAGCACCAACACATTCGCATTCTATAAGCTTTGTAGCTCCTTCTCCATCTCTTGCAATCTTTTTGGCTAACTCCATACAAACATGGTCTTTTGAATCAACATTTATGTTTGATAGACCATTAGCCATTAATATTACTGAATCATTAGTACTAGTGTCACCATCAACAGAAATACGATTAAAAGATTTATTTACAGAGGATAACAGTGATTCTTGTAAGATACTTGAGGAAACATTTGCATCGGTAAAAATAAAGCATAACATAGTTGCCATATTTGGGTGTATCATTCCACTTCCTTTTGTAATACCTGATATGATATACCCATCATTTTCAATTGTTATCTCTTTTTTAACAAGGTCAGTTGTTAAAATGGCTGTTGCTATGTTTTCTGAAGCACTAGGAGAGCTCTCAAGAATTGGTACAGTCTTTTCAACTGCGCTTTTCATTACATCCATGGGTATGGGTATTCCTATTACTCCTGTAGAAAAAACTAAACAATCTTCTTTCTTAATGCCTAATTTTTGACTAGCGTATTCTGCAGTAAATAAAGCATCTTTTATTCCTTCTTCTCCCGTACATGCATTTGCAAATCCACTATTACAGATTATTGCTTGTGCTTTTCCATCAGAAAGAAAATCCCGATCCACCATAACAGGGGCTGCAGCCGCTTTATTTTTAGTGAATACCCCTGCAGCATTACACAATTTCTCAGAATAAATAATCGTGAAATCTAGTTTTTCTTTTTTAAAGCCTGCATGAATACCTTGGCCCTTTATCCCATTAACCTTCGTAATACCTCCATCAATGATCTTCATCAAATCCCCTTTAATCAAGTATAATGAAAGATATATAAGATTAATGTTAATTTCTTGACATTTTGAATTTAAAAAATAATAAATGATTAGTATTTGAAATAAATTCTATAGATATTACTTCCAAATGTTTTATTTTATACGAATTAGAGTTTTATAAAGATAAATATAACATTATTATTAGATTAAAGCATAACGAAACAGAGGTTGATAAAGTTTGAATAAAATTAGTTTTCTAATACTTATTTGTTTTATAATAATGTTGTCTGGCTGTGCAACACAAGATAGGATTAAAGAATTACAGTCCGTTGAAATTAGAGAATACCAAGGGGAGAATCTTTCTTCTTTTATCGAAGTTAGAGATGTTTCAATAAAAGGCCCGCAGAAGGTAGATATGACAAATTACAGATTGGAAATATCCGGATTGGTAAAAGAGCCTAAAAACTATACTTACGAAGAAGTCATAAACACACATCAAAAGTATCAGAAAGTTGTACAAATATCCTGCGTAGAAGGGTGGAATTCAAAAAATTTATGGGAGGGTGTTGTAATAAGTGATATTTTTGATGAAGTTGGGATAGATACCAAAGCTTCAACAATCATATTTTATTCTTACGATGGTTATTCTACTTCACTTCCATTAGAGTATATTGTCGACAATGATATACTGCTTGGATATAAAATAAATGGTATTACTCTTACCTCTGGGACGGGATACCCTTTCATTTTAGTTGCTGAAGATAAGTGGGGATATAAATGGGCAAAATGGATCACAAAAATCGAAGTATCGGATAACGAGGATTTTAGAGGTTATTGGGAGAGCAGAGGATATAGCAATGATGCAGATCTAAACAAATCTTTTTTTGATTAGAGTATACCGTTAGTTTTATATTTTATAATAATAATTTATCTTCATGTCGAATAAACAAATGTTTCAGATTTTAAATATAGTAGCTGTGATAGGAACACTAATTGTAAATTATCTTTCTAACGCCCTTCCAATAAATGGGAAGACTGCAGGGCAACTTTCTGATGAAATCCCTAATCTTTTTGTGCCTGCTGGTTTAACATTTGCAATATGGGGAGTTATTTATATCTTACTAATAATGTTCGCGGCCTATCAAGCAAGAGATTTGTTTAAGAAAGAAAAGATTGAAATGCCTTTCATAAAGAAAACATCATATTATTTTTTCCTAGCAGGAATTGCAAATATGTCTTGGATATTTGCATGGCACTATCAACAAGTCTTGGCATCTGTAATAATAATGCTAGTTCTATTTGCTTCTCTCCTAAAAATATACTTAAATCTTGACATAGGAAAAGAAATAGTATCAAGAAAAGAGAGAATATTCATCCAAGTTCCAATAAGTGTTTATCTTGGATGGATAACTGTGGCCACAATTGCAAATATTACAGCATTCTTAGTAACAATCAACTGGGATGGTCTTGGGATAAGCGATGTATTGTGGACAATGATCGTAATTATTGTCGCCTTGATTATTACTCTTTTAATGATTATTACAAGAAAGGATGTTGCGTATAGTCTTGTTATAGTCTGGGCATTATTAGGTATTTACATAAAGAGAACAAATCCATTATATGGACTACAAAATGAAGTAGCTTTGACCGCCGCAGTTTGTGCATTGATAATTGTATTGGCAATAATTGTGGAAATAGGAATAGATATTTTTATGAGAAAAAAATAAATCTCTATCTATTCTTTTTCTTCATGTCCAACTGGCACAACATAAAGCGGTATTTCGTAATCGGATAATCCTATAGCTTTAATTATATCATTATCAGAAAAAGCACCAATAGGGCACGAAACAAGCCCTAAAGATATTGCGGCAAGCTCTAAGTTTTGACAAGCGTGGCCAGATTCCATAATTGAATACCTAATTCCTCGATTGCCATACTTGTATTTCATTCTTTCAAAGTTGGCAGAAATAATAATTGCGATAGGAGCTTTAGAAATAAACGCTTGCCCCAAACAACTTATCGCAAGAATCCTCCTTAAATCGCCCTCTTTAACAAGTTCAAGACTATTCGTAACGGGCATATATCTGTAAACACCAGCTTTTATTTCATTAAGAGACTCTTTTCCGATTACGACATATATTGATAAAGGATACAAGGCTCCAGCAGAAGGAACTGTTTTATATGGCCCATTATTTCTCACCCCATATGTGGCAAAAAGAAGATTTGATAGCTGTTGAAATGAAATTTTAGAAGGATTAAAACTCCTTGATGACTTTCTCTTATATAGAAGAGACTCAAAAGAATCTTCTCCATGGATGGGATCCTTAAGCTTTATCATAGTGATTCTCCCACGTATAAAGGGAATCATTTTGGGTCTTTTTCTTTTTTCCGCCAAATAATAATATCATAATGGCCCCTCCAACAAATCCCCCTAGATGCGCCATATATGCAACGCCCCCATATGGGTCAGTTAAATTGAATATTAACTGTAAGGCAAACCATATTATAAGGTAGTAAAGAGCCTCGACTTTATAAATTCTAATAAATCCAAAAGGTATTATTGTACTAATCTTATTTTTTGGATAAAGAACTATATAAGCCCCTAGAATTCCTGATATCGCTCCAGATGCTCCTACTGTGGGGATAACTGAATCAATATTAAAAGCCATATGTGACAATGCAGCAATAACACCACAGAGTAAATAAAAAATAATATATCTTCCCTTCCCGATAGTAGCTTCAATATTATCTCCGAATATTATGAGAAACCACATATTCCCAAGAAGATGTCCCCATCCACCGTGCATAAATTGATGAGTAATAATTGTCCAAGGCTCTATGCCCAAAAGAAAATTTTTTGGAACAAAAGCAAATATGTTGTTCAACGAATCTCCTGTAAAATAATTAATTGTATACAATAGAATATTGGTGACTATCAAACCATATGTGATATATGGTCTTTCCACAGAAAAATTTTCGTCAGCAATAGGGAACATATTCTTTTTGTAATAAATCAATATTTATAAGCCTTTAGAATATAAAAATAAATTCATTTATTTAATCTTAAAAAAACTAATTATGGCTTATAATTAGTTTTTAAGTTATAATTTAGTTCCATTTGCGATTTAAAGTTATAATTGATGTTTTATCTTTTTTTAATTAAGTTATTAGAAATCAATTTGATTAATACTTTCCATTAAAGGATTAAAGGGGCATTTGCCTAATAATTGCGGCCCAAAACGCTTAAATACCAATATAATAGTTTTAAACCATGGTGCCTAAAAGAGTGTTCTTTGTAAAAGGAAAAGGAGTTCACAAAGACCAACTTCAGTCTTTTGAACTTGCACTAAGGGAAGCTGGAATTGAAAAATGTAATCTTGTTTATGTTTCAAGCATTCTTCCACCATATTGTGAAATCGTTCCAAGGGAAGAAGGTTTAAAATGTTTGAAAGCTGGACAAATCACTTATTGTGTAATGGCTAGAAATGCTACAGATGAGCCACATAGGCAGTTGTCAGCTGCCGTCGGTCTTGCAGTTCCTGCAGAAAAAGGAACTTATGGATATCTAAGTGAAGTTCATATGTTTGGTCAAGATGAAAAATTTTCTGGCGATTATGCTGAAGATCTTGCAGCCACGATGCTAGCAACAACTTTAGGTATAGATTTTAATCCAGATACAGCTTGGGATGAAAGAAACGAGATATACAAAGCAAGCGGTAAAATAATCGACAGTGAAAGTATTGCTATCGCAACAAAAGGTGATCCATGTGGTAAATGGACAACTGTAATAGCTGCTGCAATATTCTCAATGGAATGATTTCTTTATTATTTATGCTTATTTTCTTTCTATTAATTTTAGAGAAAATTATCAATCTATTTATTATTTTCAAAAATCATTACATGAAGCTTCTTAAAAATTCTTTTGTGTCTTCTGAATCAATCCAGCCCTTATCCAACCCTTCTATTAAATCTTCGATTTTGTCTACTTGATTTAATATTCTTTTATTCATTTTCTCATCTTCTATCTTAAGTTCCGCATAACCACTTATAATGGATAGAGGGTTCCTTATATTGTCAATTAAAAAAGCAATATATTGTATATTTTCTTCAAGCTGTATTTGGGCTTTTTTTCTATCTGTAATGTCCATAATCGTTATGATGTTTCCATTCTCAGGACGTAACGAGTCAAGTGGGCTACTTCTTAAATGGCAATCAAAAACAGTTCCATCTTTTCGTTTCCATCGTGTTTCTATATCTACTATTTTATTTTCATTATGGCACAATTCTAGTTCGCTACCTACCCGGCTATACTCATTTTCACTTTCATAAAAATATTTCGTATGATTTTTAATAAGCTCTTCATAAGAATAACCAGTAATTTGACACATTCTTGAATTACACCACTGTATTTTTCGATCAGTTAATAACCCAATACCTACAGGGGCAGCTGCAAATATTCCATTTAGAGTATTCTCTCTTGTTTGAAGTTCCTCTTGAATTTTCTTTCTTTCTGTTATATCAATACCCATCTCCACAGTAAGCATAGCTCCATCATAATCTTTGAATGGAAAATCGTAAATCTGGTATGTTTTTCCATTAACTTGAGTCCTTTCACTAATGTTTATTTTCTCATTTGAAAAAACTTTTAGGACCGGACAGGATACACAAGGTTCTTGATTTCTATCTTCGAAACCATGGAATATTTTGTGGCAACTTTTTCCATCTGCCAAATCAAAGTTGTCTCTTAGATATCTATTAACGAATTTTATTGAGAGATCAGGGCCGTAAACACACACATAAGCCGGTAATTCTTCTAATAGGGAATACAATCTTTTCCGACTTGCAGTTATTGCATCCAGTATCCGTCTTTTTTCCTTGATATCATTCAATATAAAATGTCCTTTTATATAATGTCCTTTGCTATCGTATGCGATTTTGCCATTTAAGGAAAACAAAATTTTAGTGCCATCCTTTTTTAACATTTCAAACTCTATGTCTTTTGCAATTCCTTTCTCAAGGAAATTATCATAAAAACTGATAAAATCTTCAATGTAATCCGGGGAAATTAAATTTTTTAAATAATTTCCAATAAGTTCTTCTTCAGAATAATTTAAGTATTCTAAGCACGCTCTATTGGCTTTTATAATTCTCCCATCTTCGTCAACTGAGATATAACTAAGGGGCGCGTTATCAAAAAGAAATTTGTAACATTGGTATTTCTCTTTGAGTTCTACAATATCTTCTAGTAATTGTTCTTTTGATTTTAATTCATTGTCCATCGATATATCCCCAGTTATATCTATAAATTTACTTAGATGATTAGAATACAATTCATACTATAAAGTTTTATTATGCAAATTTATTTATTATAAATCAAAGTATTTATTAATTTTTCCCCAGGGGCATGATTTTAAGCATATGCCACAGACCATTACACCTACATCGGGATCTTTTGAAAATTCTTGGAGTTTTAAAATACATTTATCAATGTCAAGTGCAAGTTCTCTTTCTTTAGGGTATTCCTTAAAACTAGTATTTTTTAATGCACCAACAATACAGCTATCAATGCAGTCTTTACATTCCCCGCATTTGTTTTCTAAAGGTTTTCCTGGTTCAAGAGGGGCATTAGTCAAGATTGATGCAAAACGAATTCTAGGGCCAAATTCTTTAGTTATTAAATTCAACGATTTCCCGATCCACCCAACTCCGGCAGTTCTAGCAATAGCTCGGTGAGAGATAAAACTCCTCCATTTCCAGTCTTTAAGAGGCTTTGATGCAGGTATTGGCAGAGCCTTATATTTTTTTGATTCTAGAAATCTTGATAGCATGTATGCTATTAAATCCAGCCTATCATTAAGCATAACATAATGTTTTGCATAAATTGGTCTGCTTTCTGGAAGTCTTTCTATAACTTCATCTGGAACTTTTAATCCTATGCTAATCCCTCTGGAATAGTTTTCTAGTAAATCTTTGGGATAAGTGTCATATTCCCTTAGTAACTCTAGATCTGCAATTCCAAATGTGTCGACTCCAAGAGTATATGCCTGCTTTATTAATTCGTTAGTTAGATTAGAATCTATTTCATTTGAGATATTACTATTTTTCATATGGATAAGAGTATTCTGAGTTATATAAATATATTACCAATCTTTTACTACTCTTTTATTGCCAAATAGTTTGATATGAGGATTAATCCACCACCCACAAAAATACTTGAATTAAGATACTGGCTAAACACACTCATTGCCACAATAGATGCTACAACTGGCTCTAGGAGAAGAATTATTCCAGCTTTCGACGCTTCTACTTTCTCGATTGCTATATAGAATAAAGAGTTTGGTAAGAATACAGCAATTAGACAAAATAAACCAAAATATGCCCAGTAGCTAAT
>LNGC01000081.1 GCA_001587715.1 Candidatus Methanofastidiosum methylothiophilum
TGATATTATGATTTTTCATAAAAATGTTAAGAATATAAAAGAGAATAAAATTGAAGCAGATGATGCAAAAGGTGTTTCGATTACTACCTTGGTAGGCAAAGATCAAGGGGCAAAAAATTTCTATATGCGAATAATGAAAATTGAGAAAGAAGGATTTTCCCCATACCACAAGCATGCGTGGGAACATGAAAACTATATTTTAAAAGGTGAAGGATTTTTAAAAACGGAAAATGGCAAAATTCCAGTAAAAAAAGATGATGTTATTTACATTCCCTCAAATGAGCTGCATTGTTACATAAATACTGGAAATGAGGACTTAGAAATTATTTGTGTAATCCCATCAATGCTTTAAGAAATCCTGAACCATATTCATAGTTTCTTTGTATCCATCAATTGGTATTTCTGCTCTGTTTCCAATTTCACCTTCAATTCTCAAAACTCCATGAATTCCACAAAACATTCCTTCAGATACTTGGCCATAGAATTCTCTTGGCGGTAGAATAGAAACTGCAACAATATCTCCGTCCTTGATAGACATATCATTTGTCAAAACAGTGATAGCTCTTTTTATATCAACATTACATATCAAAAGAGAATCAGATACCTTTGAAACTGAAAGAATTTTGCCAACTAGAGTATCCACGCCATATTTATTATCCAGTTTTATTCTTTTATCGACAAAATATAGTGTATTCATGGAAAAAATAATCTTAGCAATACCCATCTTTGTAGAGGTTTTGTTTTCTTTTCGTGAGTTAGAAAGAAAATTTGAGCTCCAGCCTTCTCCAAGTGCTGATTGAAGTTTAGATATTTTTTCTCTGATAGGCTTAGTTATATCTGTTATGTCCTCTTTTTCCGCATATGAAAATTTAATTGCCATAATGTCTGATTTCATTGACTCGGTGATTTGAAGAGCATCTTTCTTTTTCCATACCCCTTCAAATCTTGTGCTTTCTAATGTCTTCTTGAGAAGCTCTAAAGCTTTTTCAGCCACAAGTATATTTATGTTATTATGAGTATCCATAGATAATCCTCACAAATATTTAATTGGATCTTTTTCTCCCGCATCATTAAATCCTTTGAGTCTTAGTCTGCAGGAATCACAAACGCCACATGCCTTATCATTTTCAGTATAGCAGCTCCATGTTTTTTCAAATGGGACTTCAAGTTCTTTTCCTTTCCTGACTATATCCCCTTTAGACATATATGCAAGAGGAGTTTTAAGTTTAATATTTGTTTCGTCCTTTGTTCCAGCATCGATTAATTCCTGAAATGCCTCAAAGAAAAGTGGCCTGCAATCTGGATATCCCGAGAAATCTATTGAATTTGCACCATAGTAAATAGCTTTGGCACCAACTACTTCAGCCCATGCTGTGGCTAAAGAGAGGAGGATAGAGTTTCTGAAAGGAACATAACTTGGAGGTATTCCTATTGTATCTCCTTTTGGTAGTTCAATAGAATTATCAACAAGCCCACTACCACCTATCTCTTTTAAGAAATCAAGGTTAATTATTTTGAAATCCAAAGCATTATAAAATAAGGAAATGTCTTTTGCGCAATTAAATTCTTTTTTATTTGTTCTCTGTCCATAATCAACATGAAGAACGTAAATATTATGCCCATCTTTTTTTGCAATTGCGGCACAAACGGCAGAATCCATTCCTCCACTAAGCAATACAACGGCAGTTTTCATGTTTCTATGGCCCCCTCGGCAAAAACATCATGCCTGTGTATTGATTCGTAGCTTAAACATTCTGCGTGAATCTTAGATTTTTTAAATTTCTTAGAAGCGATAGATAACATATTTCTGCAAACATCTTCAACAAATAGAGGGTTGGTATGCATTTTATCTACAACAAAAGACTCATCTTCAGTTTTTAATAAAGTAAAGACCCTTGCTGAAAACGAATTTTCTACTGTTTCGATCATCTCTTCAAGGTCAATATCATTGTCAAAATCTGTTTCAATTTTTAAATTACCAATGGCTCTTTGAATGTGAGTTCCCTTTTTATTAACGGCCAAAGCATGGGGGCACGCAGTATTTCCTATAACGTTTACCTCCAATACTTTTATCCACGAGCCATTATTATTTCTGAGTCTTACTTTGATATCATGTATCTCAATTGTGTCTTTCTTACTAACAGGCGTTAGTTCATATATGGGTATTTCAGATTCAAATTCAATCTCGGCGCTGAAATAACTGTGTTTAATCTTCAATTTTTCAAGGATATGTTTTCCTATTTGTTCTAAGGATTTGTGATTATCTCTGACTTCATCTTCTAAGATCTCCGTTATACTTTCAATGAATCTGCTCATGTGGACTCCCTTTTTGTCCTCGTTCAGGTCCATGAAAATATTGATCTTTGGTATGTGGCGAAATTCTTTGTTATTTCTGTCTATCTTGATAAGAGTTTTTAGATTTTTGATACCAACTCTTTCAAGCTTCAATTGGTGTTTTGGTGATTCATCTTGAGTATTAATCATTTGATCTCTCCCAATTTATGTATCTGAAGCAATACTCTGACATTATTATGATTTATTGGATTATTGAGATACATTTCACATAGCTCTTTATAACTAAGTTTGCCCCAACAGGGCTGGATAATAAGGGGAACGTTAAAAGAGTTTTCCTGGATAAATTTATTTAAAAAATCATAATCTCTTCTGTCGGCGATTACAGCCTTCATTTGGCCATTCCTTTTTCTTATTGCATTAGCTATTTTCATAAAAACTACTAAATCATTAGTTTCGTTGTTACTGCTTGGTGTCTTAATATCAACGCTAATAAAATCAGTCTTCAATAATACATCTTTATAGACTGAGCCATTTGTTTCAATACTTATATCATACTGTTTTCTATGGAGTGCATCCACTAGGGGTTCGATATCTTGCGTTAAAGGTTCACCGCCAGTTATTAGGACAGAATTAATACCATTGTTACATTTTTCAATTTCTTCTAAAATTTCATCGATATTCTTTTCAGTTGTATTATGGTCTGCATATTTTGTATCGCACCAACTACAGTCAAGATTGCATCCAGAAAGTCTAACAAAAATAGTGGGTTTTCCCATTTCTAATCCTTCGCCGTTCAATGAAAAAAATATTTCAGAAATTAAGAGATTACTCATGCAAGACCTCTACATAAGAGCCTTCGCCTTCATATAATCTTATAGAAAACAGTTTAGCTTTTGTTTTTTCAAATTCTTTTTCTAGTTTTAAGAAAATGTCTTTTGCCATATTTTCTACTGTTGGTTGGGGATATAAATCATTTAAAAAACAATGATCCATCTTACTTACTATTTTTTCTGTCACGATTCTCTTCAAATCAAAAAGGTCAATTACCATTCCAGTTTCATCGGGCATCCCTTCGACTGTTACAACCAATTTGTAGGTGTGACCATGCAAGTTAGCACAAGCACCGTCATAATCAACTAATTTGTGGGCTGCATCAAATTTGAATGTTTTACTTAATCTAAACTTCATTAAATCACATTGAATTGCTAATTATAGATGTCAACTATCAGGGAAATTTATATTTATTTCTACTATAATCAAAAGTATTTTAGTATATGTCTGATTAAACGTATTTTACTTTTCTAAACATGAAAAAGGTAACTATCTTACCTAGATAATAATTATTGAATATTCTGAAATACATATTTCTTCTCTTTCTTGTTTTTAATAGTTCTGGCATTAAATGTAGATTCAAATTCTTTGTGTAGTCTTCAACTAAGTTCCCCGGATTATTATAATTTTTTAGTATTACGTCCACTGCTATTTCAGCACTTCTTTGTGCATAATAAATTCCTTCCCCAGTTACTGGATTAACAAGACCAGCCGCATCCCCAATAAGGATAGTATTCTTGTAAACGGGATTTTCTATAAAATTTCCAAAAGGAATTGGATGACCTCGGATATCTTTAATGTAATCATCTACTGTTTTTTTATCAAGCCCCAAGGATATCAAAAAAGAATTAAATATAGTTTTAAAATCTTTATTATTTAGTTCTTTCAACAAGCCTCCTATTCCGACTACTAGTTTGTCTTTGTTAGGAAACACCCAAGCATATCCAGTTTTCATGTATCCAAAATATAGGTACATTGTATCTGTTTCAAATGATAATTTGTCTTTAGCTATGTAAGTCTCAAAGGCGAATCCAAGATTTTTTAGCCAAGATTCTTTATCTATAGACCCTATGCCCTCAAATTCTTTTCTAAGAATACTATTTGCTCCATCTGCACCAATAATATATTTAGAATTAATTTTATTTCCTTGTGAGGTAATCAAAATATTTGAGTCCAAATCTACTTTTTTAACTTCTTCGCCATAAATAATCTTTGTACCGGAATCTAGAGCTTTATCTAATAAAAACTTATCATATACTGTTCTCTCAACAAAATGTGTTGGGACCTTAGTATAACATTTTGCTAAACTCTTTTTTTTACAAACAAATTCAAACTTATTTGAAGAGAAATTAATTATTTGTTTCTGGTTTAAGGATTCCTCGGTCTCGTCGAAAATTTTTTCCAATAATCTTAGTGCTTTTGCAGATACAAGGCCCCCACATAATTTATCCCTTGGGAAAAAACACTTATCTATCAATATAACCTTTAATCCAACTTTACTCAAAAGATAAGCCGCAGTTGAACCTGCAGGACCAGCTCCAATGATCGCAATGTCTGCTTCATAATTCATTTGACCATCTTATTGAAATAATCATTATAATTTAATATTATTGTATTTATTAAGATTTAGTTAAAATTAAATCATTATTTACTTGCCTTCAATCCCTTTTCCACTTCGTTGTATATCCTCTTTAGTATTTCAGTCCTATTGTCTGAATTCAATATGCTTCTGCCAACTACAATAACTGATGAGCCTTTAACAATTGCTTCTTCTGGGGTGCATATCCTCTTTTGGTCAGAAACTTTATCGTCTCTTAATCTTACCCCGGGTGTTACATATATCATATCTTCACAAATATTCGACCTAATAAGATTAATATCATTGGGAGAGCATACAATCCCGTCACACCCATTTTCTGATGCTATTTTTGCATATTGCACTAAGGTGGAATCAAGAGGTTTATCTATTAGAATATCTTTCAATGATTTTTCATCATGGCTTGTAAGAACAGTTACGCCTAAAATATTTGGCCTGATATCCCCATATTTTTTGACACCGCTATTGACGCCTCTAACTGCAGCTTGGATCATCTCTTTTCCTCCCATCGAGTGAATTGTAAACATCTTGATTTTGTGCTTGACCAAAGCCTTTGAAGCTCCCTCCACGGTGTTAGGTATATCATGAAATTTAAGATCCAAAAAAACATCCCTATCGTAGCTCTGTGGGATTTTGATTGAAGAAGTTCCTTCGGAAACAAATAATTCTTTCCCGATTTTATATACCCCAACATATTCAGAACTCTCTTCAACTAATTCTTTGGCTAAATCTAAATTATCAACGTCAAGTGCTAGACATATCCTCCTTCGAACATCCTCTTCCATAATCATTAACTTCGCCACTCCCTTGGGTTCTTTTTCCAAATCTCTATTTCTTTCTTATTATGCCCAAGTTTATCTGATTCATATTCAAGTAATCCTTCAAGAGTCAAAAGACTTTGAAATGGAACATCTAGCTCTTGGAATAATTTTATAGATTCAGAAAATTGGTAAGAGAATATAGAACAGGCATTCAGAGATTTTGCAGAAGACTCTTTTAGCAAATCAATCACCCTTCCAAGGGATCCGCCTGTTGAAACAACATCTTCTATAACAAGAATATTTTTATTAAAATCAATGCTCCCTTCGATACTCTGTTTTTTTCCATAGTCCTTGTGGGAAGACCTAATGTACGCAAATGGAACATCAAGTTTATCAGAGAGCCACGCACCCCAGGAGATGCCGCCTGTTGCAACACCAATAATAGATTCAATATTGATGCCATTTATTTTTTCTAAGAATCCCGATATGATCATTTTTCTCTCTTTTGGATAGGAGATTAGCCTTCTCGTATCGCAGTAAATGGGGCTCTTTATCCCTGAAGAAAAAGTGAAGGGATTTACTGCGTCTATGTGGATGCTTTTCGTTATGAAAAGTATATCATAGAGCTCTTTCAATCCATCACCTTTAGCTTTCCTCTAAAATCTTCTAAAGAGGCATATCCTTTCTTTTCCATTATCTCCTTTAGCTCTCTTGATACCCTCTCAAATATTTGTGGCCCTTCCTGTGCAAAAGATGTCCCAAGTTGCAGCAAAGTAGCGCCCGATAGAATAAATTCAAATGCATCAATGCCACTGTATACCCCACCTACCCCTACAATTTTGATTCTTTTGTTTAGAAGTTCAGCGAACTTCCTGACGTTTGCAAGAGCTGTCGGTTTGATGTATTTCCCTCCAAGACCGCCAAATCCACCTTTTGGCTTTATTAGAACTTTCTCAGTTTCCCAGTCTATGAAAAGGGCATTTCCAATTGAATTAATGCTTACTATAAAAGAGATTTTGGAATTATTAAGAATTGAAGCCATCTCTTCAAAATGAACAAAATCAAAGTAAGGAGGCAGTTTGACGCCCCATGGCTTATCAGAAACATCACCCACTACGCCCATTATCTCTTCAGACATTTCAAAGTCATATCCTATCTGTGGCCTTCCAACGACATTTGGGCATGATAAATTAATCTCTAGAATATCCACATTGGAGGAGTTAAATGACTCAACTATTTTTCTGTATTCTTGGCTTTCTGCACCGGCTATGCTTGCTATCAAGGGCTTACCATAGGATTTTAACTTAGGTGTTATTTCATTATAGTACTTATACCCAAGATTTGGTAACCCCATTGAATTAATTGATCCCCATTCAACATCAACATACCTTGGCTCTGGGTTTCCCTCGCGCACTTCAACTGTGCATGACTTCATTACAATCCCACCTGCTCTAGACATTGCAATATCTGTCAATTCTTCAAGAGTTGTATCTAGTGGTCCTGATGCATTCATTATGCAGCTATCGAAATGGACCCCTGAAATATTTGCTGAAATGTCAATCATTTTATTCCATCCCCAGAATCTTTCTTGGGTTTGTCACAGCCATTGTAGCTAAAGCTTGCTCGGATATACCTTCATTGCTCAGCAAGTTCATGTAGGTCTCAAGACATTCACTTGATGAAGGATTTCTTACCTGCCCTGCATCAGAAGATATTATACATTGCTCATACCCAACTTCTTCAATATCTTCCTTTATCGTCTTGAGGGGATAGTCCTCTGGGTGGTCCCTATCTAGCCACATGATGTAGCAGTGCTCAATGTACGCCCCTTTTGAAGCAAGCTCCTTCTGAACATCTATGGGCATTTTGATGTCCCTCTGCATCGGGTGGGTAATGATGGTAGGGATGCCCATTTTTAATGCCTCGCTTGCTAGTACATAGCTTTCCTGCCATGACAAGTGCCCTGTTGCTAGAATTCCGTTATTTTCTTTTATTGCCTTAAGG
>LNGC01000082.1 GCA_001587715.1 Candidatus Methanofastidiosum methylothiophilum
CAAAGAAATTATAAAAATAAGAAAAATATTTATTAAATTAATCTTTCTTATCAAAGCCGAAAAGCTTTGCAAAGAACTTAAATGGAAGGTCTTTTGAGATTATTTTAACATGACTTGGACAGTAAGAACCTCCAACATCAATTGTTACATCTCCTGGACTAATTGCCCTGTAAGTAGTATAATATTTACAGCCTTCGCCAGCAGTTGGACCTGAAACTAATAGAACTGCTCCAGTTCCAGATACAGTTGGAGTCGTGCTACTTCCAGCACTAAATATAAATTGGTCTCCTACTCTAACTGCTGAGGAGCTGACAGACGTGACTGTACAAAGTTGCGTTGCTGTGACAGAGGCTACCTCAAATACACTTACTACAAATAGTAAGGATAACAAAATTGCAAATCTTTTCTTCATAATCATCGCCTTGTAGCCATTTATAAATAATATTTATTCTATTTAAGCATTTGCCTAATTTTAGTTAGGCACAAAAAGAAGTGGAGGGAGGGGGATTCGAACCCCCGAACACCTACGTGACAGGACTCTGAATCCTGCGCCTTTGGCCAAGCTCGGCAATCCCTCCGTTCAATACACTACATTTTTGTCTGAGAATCAGAGTGTTTTAATCTCTCAACTTCATTCCAAAGTTTTTGCCCTTCTTCATCAGTTGGTTTATAGGTAATTCCGTGTGGCATTGATTTTCCCTTTTCATCAACTGTGACAAAAGTTACAAATCCATCAACGTGCTGTTCTCCACTTATTCTTTTGTATATTTTTGTGTATATCGTAAGACTCGTTCTTCCAACATGAGCCAAAACTGATTTAATCTCAAGAATATCTCCGTTGTTTCCTGGTCTAATAAATTTCATTCCATGGACTTTAATACATACAATTTTTGAAGGATCTCCATAGACTCTAGAAGCTTCAATAAAAGCAGCCTCAACAAACCACATTGAAGTCACACCGGCAAAAAGAGTGCCGTGATGATTCAAATTCTCAGGCCTAACAAGTTTTGATATTGTAGTAAAATTTGAAGTACCCATAAAATCAACCTTAAAGTGGGGACACAGGGATTTGAACCCTGATCCATGGATTTCCCCATCAAACTCCAGAATTTCTTCATCGGCATTACGCCATCAGTATTCTCTTTCATCTGGAAAGGATTCTGGAGTCCATGATGATGGCCTGGTTACACCATGTCCCCTTTGCGAAGCCGGGGGAGGGAGTTGAACCCTCGTAATCGGATCTGCAGTCCGAGGCCGAGCCTCTCGACAACCCCGGCTTAATCAAAATAGCCTTTAAGTATTTTATAAAACTTTCGTTAAGTACTTAGAAGGCTCAGAAATAATGCCGTTCAAAGAAATTTTACTTTCTTTTCCTGATTCAAGGTCACGCAAAGTAACATTACCCTCGTTTAAGTCTCTTTCACCGACAATTAGAAGTGATTTTGCACCCAATTTGTTAGCAAATTTAATCTGATTTGAAAGATTCCTGCCCATAATATCGCAATCAACTTTAAAATTATTATTCCTCAAACTGGTCAATAACTTTGAGACTTCCTTTTCGACATCTCCGATTGTTGCGATAAAAAGATCTATCTCAACCTTTTCTTCTGGCCATATGTTTTTTCTCCTCATCATGAGCTCTAACACAGCGTCACCCATCCCAAATCCAACAGCTGGTATATGCTCTCCACCGAATAGCTCTGCTAGATTGTCGTATCTGCCTCCACCAAATAGGGCCCTAAACTCTCTTTTCCTGTCGTGGACCTCAAAGACCATGCCAGTATAATAGTCAAGACCTCTAACTATTGATGGATCAAAAGTGATAAATTTCTCATACCCTCTATCGTTTAGGCTTTGCGCTATCTTTCTTAAAGAGAAAATGACCTTAGATATCCCTTCTCCCTGGTAGGCACATGATAGACCTTCAATAGATTTTAAGAAGTCACCCTTTGAATTAAGAAACTCCTCTATTTCATTTATCTGAGTATGGTCTAAACTAATCCCAGCGAGCATTTCTTTAAAGTCCCTTTCAGATATCTTTTCTCTCTTATCAATTTTTTTAAGAACATCTTGGTAATTAGTTATCCCTAGATTTAATAAAAATTCTTGGAGCATGCGTCTGTCAGATATCCTAACTTCTATGTCAGATTCATCAAAACCTAGATCGCAGAGTAATTTTATGGCGCACGATATGACTTCGGTATCCGCTCTTGGGTCTTCTGATCCAAAAATATCAATATTCAGTTGGTAGAACTCACGTAGTCTACCACTCTGTGGCCTTTCATATCTCCATAATCTTGGTATGGAATACCACTTTACTGGAAATGATAGCTCCTTTGCCCTAGATACTAAAACTCTGACTACAGACGGCGTAAGTTCTGGGCGCAAAGAGATCATCCTTCCACCCTTGTCCTCAAAGGCATAAAGCTCATCAATGATCTCTTCACCGCTTTTTATAGAATAAAGTTCAAATAGTTCGATTCCTGGGGTGTCAGTTTCAAAAAATCCGAATTCCTCGACACTTTTTTTTATCGATGAAAAAACTTTCTTTCTTGCAGCCATTTCATTAGGAAGAAAGTCCCTTGTACCCCTCAAGCGTTCGAACATCTTTGCACCCAGATTAAAAATTAAAGCAGTTTGCTGATTGATTTCCCTTGCTCTATAGCTTCCCTGATTATTGTCTCCCTTTTAAGAGTTTCTTCAGCGCTATGGATAACATCTTCAACTTTGTCCTTTGGTATTACAACAACACCATCGTCATCACCAACTATCCAGTCTCCGGATTTACGATGATTCCTCCACATACAATAGGAACATTTATTTCACCAAGTCTTGTTGCAGTACCGGCTTTTGTTACAATCCCACGACAGAATACAGGTAGCCCTTCTCCCCTTATACTCTTGACATCTCTTATTGCTCCATCCACAACAACACCAGCCACCTTTTTTAGCTTGGCCTGCATTGCCATAAGGTCCCCAAAAAGAGAAAATTTGGTGATACCTCCTCCATCAATCACCAAAACCTCTCCTTCAGAAATATCATCTAGAGCCTTTAGGGCTGTAAGCATATCGCCAGGACAGCATTTTGCAGTAAAAGCAGGCCCACAGACGAAGTCTCCCTGTTTTATCGGCTTTATAGATTCATCTACTGAGCCTCTTTTTCTCAGGGCATCATTGATAGAAGCAGCATCTAAACTTCTCAATTTTTTCTCTATCTCTTCCCTTTTCGTAGTTATCTACCCCCTATCCCATATTATTTTATCCTTCTTCAATTCTTCTATCTTTTCTTTCGAGTATCCCAAAATACTAGTTAATACCTCGTCAGTATGTTCTCCTAGTGCAGGTGGACGTAAATGACTCTTACAGGGAGTAAGCGATAAATTCAAAGGGGAATTAGATGTAACCATATTTCCTGCAACTGGATGGTCAAATTCAAAAAGCATGTTCCTATATTCTGTATTTGGATCTTTAAGAACCTTGTCAACTGTATTAACTGGCCCACATGGAACACCGGCATCAGTTATTATTCTAATCAAATCTTCTGTTGTATGTTTTTGTGTCCAATCTTCAATTATCTTTTTTAATTCAGCCTCATTTTTGGTCCTCAATTCATTATTTTTGAACCTTTCAGCCATAATTAGCAGATTGAATTCAGAAATATTTTTGCAAAACATCTCCCACAGATGGTCATTTCCTATACCTATGACAATGTACCCGTCATTGGCTTTAAACACATCAAAAGGAGTGAGGCTTGGATGCCGTGATCCGATTCTCTGGGGTATCTCTTCAGAAACAGTATACCTGACTACAGCATTTTCCAAGATTGCAATAATGCAGTCTACCATAGCAGTGTCTATATATTGTGATTGTCCAGTTTTATCTTTAACTCTCAAAGCCCCTAAAATTCCAATCGCAGAGAACATGCCTGACATTATGTCTGCAATTGATGATCCCACTCTTGTAGGAGGATTATCTGGAAAACCTGTTATACTCATCAATCCCCCGTACGCCTGTGCTATAATGTCGTATCCAGGCCTTCCAGGGTAAAGTGTATCACTTCCAAATTGAGAGATTGTAGCGTAAATTATATTAGGATTTATTTTCTTGATATTTTCATATGAAAATCCAAGCTTTTCCATTGTTCCAGGTCTGAAATTTTCCGTTATAACGTCACATATTTTAATTAGTTCTCTAAGAATTTCCTTGCCTTTTTCTTCCTTAAGATTCAATACGACACTTTTTTTGTTTCTGTTGACGCTCATAAAGTAAGCGCTTTCCCCATTTTTATATGGTCCAAATTTCCTAGAATCTTCTCCGTCACTCTTTTCTATTTTTATTATTTCAGCTCCTAGATCGCCTAAGATCATTGTACAGTATGGCATTGCAAGCACATGGCTTAAATCCAATATCCTTACTCCTTCTAATGGCTTCATTTATCCACCTCACTAAAATTAAACAATGAAATTATCACAACAACTTCCTCAACAGATGGATTGCCATCTATCTCAATTGAGCGACATTTGTCCTCTATTTCTTTATTTTCGTCTATTATTATATCCATTGCCATATTAATAAACTTTTCCCATTATTTTGTATCTATCACAAAGAGAAGTTCGCCCTTTTCTACTATCATCCCTTCATAGACAGGTATCCTTGACAGCACTCCTGCCTCAGGAGCATGGATCTCTGTTTCCATCTTCATTGCGATTAATGTCATTATTGGGTCTCCTTTTACTACCCGCTCTCCTGATTTCTTTGTTAACTTAAGTACAATACCGCCAATCAACGAATCGACATAAACAATATCATTCTCTTTTCTATATTGGCTGTCATCTTTCTTTTTTTGCACCTTCTTTAAAATGGAAACTTCATAGATGAATTCATCATAAAATACCTGATACTCCCCATCAGCTACCTTCTTCAATTTAATCTGATGCTCTTTACCATCAACTTTTATTTTGAATTCATTCATGAATATCAAGCTAGGGCTGCTATTAAGACTCCAGCGGCAACAGCTGTACCTATTACACCTGCAACATTGGGCCCCATTGCATGCATCAGAAGGTGGTTCTGTGGGTCTTCTTTTAGTCCCATTCTCTGGACTACTCTTGCAGCCATTGGAACAGCTGAAACACCTGCAGCACCTATCATTGGGTTAATCTTCTCTTTCAGAAACAGGTTCATTATCTTGGCAGCAATAACCCCTCCACATCCAGCTGTAAAGAACGCTAGTATACCTAGTATGAATATCTTAATTGTCTGGATATTAAGGAAGCTTTCTGCATTCATTGTGCTACCAACTGAAAGTCCAAGGATAATTGTCACAATGTTCAAAAGCTCCTCACTAGCACCTTTTGCAAGCCTTTGTGTGACTCCACTTTCCCTGAAAAGATTTCCAACAAATAGCATTCCTACAAGTGGAATTGCCTTAGGAACTAAAAGCCCAGTCACAATTGCACCAACAATCGGAAATAATACTTTTTCCTTTTTGCTGACGCTTCTCATCTGGACCATTCTGATCATTCTTTCCTTCTTTGTAGTTGTAACTCTTATAGCAGCCGGGAGTATTAAAGGAACTAGTGACATGTAAGAGTATGCAGCAACTGCAGTTGCACCAAGAAGTTCAGGTGCTAGAATAGTTGTAACGTAGATTGTTGTTGGTCCATCAGCACCTCCTATGATGCCTATTGATGCTGCTTGGTCTGGAGTGAATCCTAAGAGGATAGATCCAACAAGGGCTATAAAGACCCCTATCTGAGCCGCAGCACCTAGTAAGAAGGTTTTGGGATTTGATAGAAGTGGCCCAAAATCTGTAAGAGCTCCTATACCCATAAATATTATACTTGGAACTATCTCATTTGCAATCAAATATTTGACAAATAGACCAAAAACTCCCCCTATTTCATTGGGGTCAGAGATGCCTGTTAGAGGTATATTTGATAGAACTGCACCAAATCCTATTGGCACAAGAAGCAATGGTTCAAAACCTTTGTAAATTGCTAGGTAGACAAGTATGCAGCCAATTATGATCATTGCTACGTTTCCAGCTGTCAAAGCCATAATGCCACTTGTTGTCTGAAAGATATCAATAAATGTTCCTACAATGTCAATCAATCAAATCACCCTATCCGATAACAAATAAAGCATCACCTGAATTAATAGATTGGCCAGGATTTACCCTTATTTCTAAAATCTTACCTGCCACAGGAGAAGATATTTCATTTTCCATCTTCATAGCTTCAAGTATCATTACGACGTCTCCAATAGACACAGACTCGCCAACTTTTTTCTTAAGAGAAAGAACAGTGCCAGCCATAACTGCTTTCACCACTTCTCCTTTCCCTTTTGAAGCTGGTGCTTGTGACTGTGGTGCAGGCTCGGGTGCAGAATAAACCTCTGCTTTAGGTTTTTGAGTAGCCGGTGCTGCTTTTTTAATTCCAAGAACTTCTTCAATCGATAAGTTTACTGTCTTACCGCCTAATTTTATCTCTAAATTTCCGCCGCCCAAATCTTCTATATCAACTTGATAATCCTTACTATTAATCTTAACATTATACTTTGCCATTATAATCCCTCCATCATCTCCCTTCTAGTACTAAGTTTCCAGTTTTCATTAGATTTAGAAAGGGATATTATTGGAATTTTACTATTAAAACAATGAAGATAAGCAGCAGCTATCATAGCTATAGTTTCTTCATCATTTTTTTCTTCAGTGCTATTTATACTTTCTTCAGTCTGTATTTCTGTTATTTCTTCTTGAAGTTTGTTGTTCTTTTCCTCACTCTTTGTAATGCGTCTCCCTATTCCATATATTATTGAGGATAGGACAATAAGAACTAAGAATGTAATTCCCATTCCAACAATTACCAGTTCTAATCCAAGAAATAATTCTGACATCTCCACCATTTGTTTCACCTAAAACGGAATTATACCATGTTTTTTCTTGGGTAATAATTCTCTCTTTGAATGATATACCCGAAGTGAATTAATTAGTATTGTTCTTAGATTCTTTGGGTCAATGACATCATCAACATAACCGCGTGCGGCAGCCATGTAGGGATTTGCAAATTTCTGTTTGTAGTCCTCACTTAGTTCATCTGTTTTCTTTGCTGGATTAGAGGCTTCTGATATCTCTTTTCTAAAGACTATTTCGCATGCACCCTTTGGTCCCATGACTGCAATCTCTGCAGTTGGCAGTGCATAAACTGCATCCGCCCTTAGATGCTTTGAAGCCATAGCAATGTACGCTCCACCATAAGCCTTTCTCACAATAACAGTAAGTAAAGGTACAGTGGCTTCAGAGTATGCGTATAGTAACTTTGCCCCATGTCTTATAATTCCACCATGTTCCTGATCTAGTCCTGGCATATATCCAGGGGTGTCAACAAAGGTCAATATTGGAATGTTAAATGCATCACAGAATCTAACAAATCGTGAAGCCTTGTCTGATGAGTTAATATCCAAAACACCTGCAATATGGCTGGGA
>LNGC01000083.1 GCA_001587715.1 Candidatus Methanofastidiosum methylothiophilum
GAGTTTAGATCCATGGGCATATAGTTAAATTTTTCATCTTCTTTTATTCTCGTGAAATCTTGAAGATTTTTTCTTCCACTCCCTATTAGGGCCTTAGCATTTCCATTCAAGTGTTCAAAGATGGGCTTACCAATTCCCCCACTTGCACCTGTTAACAAAATAACCTTTTCTGAAAGTTCCATAATTATAATTATTATTTTGCTTAATTAAATAATTATCTGATTTTAGAGAGATATCAATTATTTTTTTCAAGTTCATTATATTCCATAAATTTTAAATAACTTAGAATAATTATGGCGAGAGAAGGTATTATTATGAGAATAATGTATGTATTAGTTATTATTGCTCTACTATTGCCCCTCTCTGGATGTTTAACTAATAAAGATACAATTGAAATTAATTCTATAAAAAAATTGGAATCCATAAATGCGCCAACTCCAATAGGCCCTTATTCTCAAGGCATAGCTGCAGGAGATTTCGTGTTTGTTTCAGGACAGATTCCAATTCAAAAATCCGGAGAGTTAGTAACAAACGATATTGAAAAGGCAACAGAAGTCATCCTTGATAACATCGAAGCAATTTTGAAAGAAGATAATCTATCACTTAAGGATGTTGTTAAGTGCGATATTTATCTTAAAGATCTCGATAACTTTGATAAATTTAACAAAGTTTATGAGAAAAGATTTACATCAGATATAAAACCAGCTAGAGTCACAACACAAGTGTCAAGATTACCAAAAAATGCCGATATAGAGATATCATGCATCGCATATAGGTCTAGAAAATAAATTTGAGACATCTAGATTCTTCTTATTTTTTCCTATTTAATATTTTAGTTTTTTTAATCAATACTACCAATAACTTTATATAGTATTAGCTAACTATATTGATTAGCAATAGTAATTAGCACTTAGAGGAGATTATCATGGAAGATGTTAAGGTTGTGGTCTTTGGGAAGGAAAATGCCGGTAAGAGTACCCTGATTAAAGCTATAGAACACGACGCAATAAACATTGACAAAAAGGATACTACTGTGTCTATGGACTATGGAAGGGCAGTAGTCAGCGGTAGAAAGATCCATTTTTATGGAACGCCAGGGCAGGAAAGATTTGACTTCATGAGGGACATCTTATCAAAGGGCGCAAACGTAGGATTAATGGTTTTGGATTCTACAATGAGCATCTCTGAAGTTGATGTTCATCTTTTGCAGGAATTAAAACAGAAGGGAATCCCCTGCTTGATATTTTTGAATAAGAGTGACATTGCAGATACGGAAGCAATAAGACAAAAGTTCAATGGATTTAAAGTCATAACGGGCTCTGCGAAGATGGGAAACGGCGTAAATGAACTGATTCATTCACTTGCAAATCTTGCATAGAATCCCATTAACCTTTTAAATTTATTAAAATAATCTCTAATATATGAAAGACAGCCACCTCTTGCCTCTTTTAACGTTAGCTAAAAAAGGTAAGATCAAAGGTTCTGTTTTTATTTCTTCAAAAGACCTAGGTAAAGACCTTGGCGTATCACAACAGACGGCTTCAAGATGGCTAAAAGAACTGGAGTCTTTGGGTGCAATAAAGAGAGAACTTGTAAAAGGAGGACAGACAATTACGCTTACAGAACAAGGAAAAAATTACTTAAAGACTTTCTTCGTTGACATGTGTGAGCTATTCAATAAAAAAAATGATGAACTCACAATTGACGGAACAATAGTTTCTGGTATAGGCGAAGGAAAATATTATGTTTCAAGACCTTTTTACAAAAAGCAGTTTGAGGATGGGCTTGGATTTAGTCCATATCCTGGAACACTAAATATTAAACTTACAGATGAAACAGACATCTTGCTAAGAAAATTCCTTGATAGATATCCTTCTGTTATATTGAAATCAGGCAATGATGAAGGAAGATCGTTTGGACATGTTCGATGTTACAAGGCATTGATTGATGAGAAGGTGGAAGGGGCAGTTATAATCCCTTTGAGAACGCATCACCCTCCAAACGTTGTTGAAATCATATCCCCTAAAAATCTTAAAAATGCTTTAAAGAAAAAAGATGGGGATCTAATTAGAATTACAATTGAGGTTTAGTTATGAGGATTGTATTAAAGATTGGTGGATCTCTTGTTTTTCCAGATAAAATTGATGTTGAACTTATCAAGAGTGTTTCCAAACAAATTGTTTCGCTTTCAAAAAATCATGAGTTTCTAATTGTCGTTGGGGGAGGAACAATCGCTAGAGAATACATTGGGGCGCTAAAATCCATAGGAAAGGATGACACTTTCCTTGATTTTGTTGGGATGGAAGTGGCAAAACTTAATGCATCTCTTTTTATGGGGGCTTTGGGAGATAAAGCTCCAGTTGAAGTCTCAAATGACTTTAAGCATGCACTATCAACTTTGTATTTAGGGAAGATCCCGGTTCTTGGCGGAACTCACCCTGGGCATACAACTGATGCTGTTTCTTCAATGCTTGCAGAATTTTCCGGGGCAGATTTATTTTTGAGATTCACAAATGTGGACGGTGTTTATGACAAGGATCCAAGAAAGTTTCCTGACGCAAAGAAACTTCAAAAAATTAGCCATGAAAAGCTTCTTGATATAGTTGAAGGGACAAAAGCCGTAGCTGGCGTTAATACGGTAATTGACCCATTGGCAGCAAAGATATTGAAGAGGTCAAAGATAAAGACAATAGTATGTGGAAAGGAAGAACTAAATAATATAAAGGCTGCAATAGAGGGAAAGCATAAAGGAACAGAAATATTTTAGTCGTTAGATACCCATGATAGGTGTTAGAGTTTCTAGGTCGGAAGCAGAAAATCACAGAAAAACTTTTTTGGACATGGGTGTCCTTGATATTAACTTTAAGATTGCCTACGATGGCGACTATGTTATTTTGCCCCTAAAGGAAGCGGTAAAGGGGTACAATATGGTAGATTATGATTTTTTACCTCTTGAAAAGAGAAAAAGCTCATTACGGGAAATACTATCAAAAAAAATCCCCGAATCTTATCTCTTAAAACTCCGGGCATTTGATGCAATAGGAAATATTGCATTGATACAGTTGAGTAGTGAGCTTATACCTCACCAAAAGATAATTGGGGAGGCACTCTTAGAGCTAAATCCATTCATCAAAGCTGTTTTTAGGAAGGATAGTATTGAAGGGGAGTACAGAGTTCCAAAATTAGAGCTTATTGCTGGCGAGAACATAACTGAAACAGTTTATCGGGAGTTTGGTGTAAGGATCTTACTCGACGTTTCAAAAGTTTACTTCTCACCGAGGTTATCAGAGGAAAGGAAAAGAATTGCATCACTTATCAAAAAAGATGAGATAATTTTAGATATGTTTTGTGGGGTGGGCCCATTTTCTCTTATGATTTCTAAAAAATCAGAGCCTAAGAAAATATATGCAATTGACATAAATGAAACGGCTATATATTATCTTAAGAAGAATATCGCCTTAAACAAAACACAAAATATAGTCCCAATCCATGGCGATTCTAAACTAGAGATAAAGAACATTGAAAATCCGAATAGGATTATTATGAATCTACCCCACTCTTCATTTGAGTTTTTGCCTGATGTCTTCTCAACCTATAAAAATGCCATAGTACACTTCTATGCAGTATCTGAAAATATTGCTCTAGTCAAGAAAAAGATAATAGATGAATCAGAAAAACACAATAAAAAGATAGAGTTTCTCTTTGAAAGAACCGTAAAGAGTTATTCCCCAAACACAGATATCTATTGCTTGGATTTTACCTTTTCATAGACGGTGACTTTCATTTCTTTTCCTTCTTTTAGGGCTTTAATTAAGTCCCTGTCAATGTCAATTGATGCTTTGCTTGAACCAATCGCATAAGTCCTGCCACAGACAAATGAAGATGTCCTAAGGACAATCTCCTTTTCATGAGTTATTTTATGATTCTTTGGTATAGTGGCTTCAAAAGAATCTTCGATTCCACCGATACTCATTACAAATATTAATTTCCCATTTAGTTTGTTAAGATCCTCTACATTGTGGTCTGATGAAATTCCTAGTATGCAATCGCCGTTTCCCATTATATGATCGTCCTTTGTGAATTCTAAAGTGCTTTTGTGCTCCCCACTAATTTTTGGATGACCCTTAACTGTAAAGGATATCATAACCTGGAAAAAACCTCTAATCTTAAAAGATTTACTTTAGAATTAGTATCGTGGAAGACTATATTAAGTTGCTAAAGTCATTATCTGAAAAATTGGATTTGAAAGATTTCATAGAATTTGACTCATCTTTACTTTTGCCTGAAGAAAGAATAAGGGAGTATTGTTACCAGAACCTATGTGGCAATTATGGAAAACATTACATGTGCCCCCCATTAATAGGCACAGTTGAAGAGATCAAGTCTAAATTATCCAGTTATACCAAAGCTATCTTGGTACGATATTTTGAAGACGTAGATGTAAAGGAAGACAAAAAGAAAGTCAAAAGAACTAAAATTGATTTTCACAAGAAGATATTAGACTTAGAAAATTTTCTTAATCAAGAAGGCATTGAAGCATGGGGGCTTGTAGGGGGGTATTGTTCTTTTTGCATCGAGTGTAAAGCAATAACTGATAGGCCCTGCAAACATCCTCACAAGGCAAGACCTTCCCTTGAATCTCTTGGGATTGATGTACAAAAACTTCTTGATACTTTTGGCCTTGATAATAAGTTCTATCCAGATAGGATTGTCTGGACTGGATGTATACTAATTAATCATAGAAAAAAAGATAAGTTTAAATAATGCCAATCAATATACTATTTCCATGAAAAAAATATATCTTGCATTTTTTGTGACTTTTATTTTAGTATTCTCTAATCTAATAGCAGTCTCCTCTCTCACAAATCAACAGAAAAATCAAGTTGCCCAGGATTTTTACAGCACTGGTGCAGGTTTCATGAGGGCAGGGGATTTTCTAAAGGCCAAAGATTTTTTTATATACTCCCAAAATGAAGCGGTGAAAGCTGGAAATAACTATCTGGCCTATACTGCAAATGAGAGGATTAAAGAGTGTAACAATATTCTTGGATTGGATGTTAATGACTATACATTAAGCAAGGCCATAATGTCAAAACAGTTAATTTTACCTTCTGGATCTGGGACCTCTGACTACAGGAGAAATGTCACCTTGAATGTATACTCTTACAAAAAACATGATTACATATCCTTCACAGTATCTCAAGGGCAAAATATCAATTTTAAATACATAGTGACAAAGGGCGATGTGTCAATTTATTTCATGGATAAGAACAGCTTTAACAGATTCAAAAATTCTAGCTATTTCACCTACGATTTGAGCATAGGGGGAATTGAGCTACCTTCTAAAGTTGGAGTGGAGTATAACCAAAATTACACAGTACCTGAAAGTGGAGAGTGGTACCTGCTTTTGGTAACAAATTCATCTGAAGCCGGAGAGGTACAGATGAATATATTATAACAAATAATTTAAACTTCTTTTCTTTTCTTATATCTATGAAGATATTATTCCTTGGGACTTCAGCATCCAAGCCTACTTCTGAAAGAAATCCTCCTTCGGTGGCACTGCAATACAATAACGGCGAGTTCATGCTTTTTGACTGTGGCGAGGGAACGCAGAGACAGATGATAAAGAAGGTATCTCCAATGAAGATATCTAAAATCTTTATCACACATCTTCATGCGGATCATATAATGGGGCTTGTAGGTCTCATTCAATCTATGAAGCTAAACGGCAGGACTCAACTATTAGAGATATTTGTCCCAAAAGATACAATTGTACATATGAAGACACTTTTTTCTATACCCTATTTTTCTGCTGATTTTGAAATCCATGTCATAGAGGCATTTGATCAGAAGATTGAGTTTGATGGCTATTGGATAAGACCATTTCCAGTCTCTCATGGTGTGCCTGCAATTGGATATGTTTTTGGCGTAAATGATGCAAGAGGGAAATTTAACAAAAAACTGTGTGACGAGCTTGGTATTAAGGGGGAGATGTTTTCCTCATTAGAAAAAAAAGGGACAATTGAAGTAAATGGTAAGATAATATCAATTGACGAAGTCACGGGTAAATTAAGGAGAGGTAAGAAGATTGTCTATACTGGGGACACAGAAAAAATAGAAACGTTCCCGGAGGAAGCTTATAACTGTGACGTCTTGATTCATGATTCTACTTTCATATCTCCAGATGATAAAAAAGACACATACCATTCTACAGTCAAAGAAGCCTGTGAAGTTGCACAACTCCTTTCGGCAAAAAAACTTGTTTTAACACATATAAGTCAGCGATACGAAACAAAAGAAGTTGAAGAAGAATCAAAAAAATACTGTGAAAATGCAATAGTTGCAGAAGACTTCTTGGAAATAAATCTATAATTGTTAATTCTATTCAGTTCTAAATTATTCTTAGCCTTAGTAATAACTGTATCTTTTTGGGTATTAATTACCATTATTGATAACTAATATTTCCAAAAAGTTTATATAGTAATGTAATATTAATTAGTATATAATGTATAGCAAGGAGGTAATAATACGTTATCAATGAAAAAAATAATAACTTCACTAGTAATATTTTGTGTAATAATGTCCAGCTTTTTAGTTTCTTCAGTTTGGGCATCTGGGGGGGCAGTAGATGATTCTGCCATATGCGATAAAGGTAGCACAGTTTTGATTAATGTGTTAGCTAATGATAATGGATTGACTCAAATAGGGCCGATTAGCCAACCAAAGCATGGTACGGCTGTCATTGAAAATGGCAAGATAAGATACACGCCAGATCCAAATTGGTTTGGAATTGACACATTTACATACTCTGCCACATCAGCCAAAGAAACGTCACTATTTTGTCCTGATACTGGGCACTATTATGAATTTGTCCCAGGCACCCCTACATGGGGGGAAGCAAATGCAGCAGCATCAGCAAAAACTTTCTATGGAATGAAGGGATACCTTGTTACTATAACGTCCCAAGAAGAAAATAAGTTCCTTGTAGACAATAAAATAGTAATCGAGGGAGGTTCCGCATGGATAGGTGCTACTGATGATCCCCATGTAACTAATGATACGAATAATACTTGGTATTGGGTTACAGGTCCTGAAGCAGGAACTAAATTTTTCTATGGAAGATATCCTGATATCCAACCAGAATGTTATATCTACTGTAATTGGACTACTGGTGAACCAAATAATGGCGGTGGAAACGGGGAGGATTACGGCGAGTTTTATTACAATGGTAATTGGAATGACCTCGTCGAAGATTATAATGATATCGAGGGATATATAGTAGAGTACGGCGGAATGCCAAACGATGTTCCAACTTTACCCACAGCAACTGTAACTGTAGCAGTCCTCAATAACTCTAAATTACCCATACACGCAGAACTAAAGGCTTCTTACAACAA
>LNGC01000084.1 GCA_001587715.1 Candidatus Methanofastidiosum methylothiophilum
AAAAGAGTTTGCCGAAAAGCAGCTTGATATCCTTGATGCCTACCTAAAGATGGGGATAGATTGCAGCTGCACTTGTACCCCATATTTAGTTGGTAACAGGCCAAATTGCGGAGAGCATGTCGCATGGAGTGAGTCCTCTGCAGTATCTTTTGCAAATTCAGTACTCGGTGCAAAGAGTAATAGGGAGGGCGGTCCATCGTCCCTTGCCTCAAGCATAATAGGGAAAACCCCAAACTATGGCTTGCATCTAGGGCAAAATAGAAAGGCTGGAATAATCATCGATGTTAAGGCAAAAATAAAATCTTTTTCTGATGTAGGCGCACTTGGAAATTATGTTGGCTCAATTATTGGGAGCAAAATACCTTACTTCAAAAATTTAGATTTAGACTCTGACAAGCTAAAATCATTAGGGGCTACAATGGCAGCTTCAGGCTCAGTTGCGCTATACCACGTTGAAGGCTTGACACCCGAATACAGTAAAGCAATTGATGATGATATAGAAAAAATAGAAGTAGGGAAAGAGGAGATAGAAGAGAGCAAGTGCAAGCTAAACACTTCCGATGATATTGACCTTATTTGCATTGGCTGTCCACACTGCTCAGTTGGTGAGGTAAAAGAGGCGCTAGAAATATTCAAAAAGGAAGACAGAAGTTTCAAAGGAGACATATGGATATGCACCTCAAGGTATGTCAAAAATGAGCTTCAAAGGACAGGCATTGCTCAAGAGGTAGAAAAGTATGCAAAGCTTTTAGCAGATACATGCATGGTTGTAACACCTATTGAAGAGATGTACGAAAAAACAGCTACAAACTCCGGAAAAGCTGCAATCTACTTGCCATCTCTTTGCAAGCAAAAGGTAAGATTTGGTGATCTAGAATCATTGATACGAGATTTCAAGTGAACTAGTCGTCAAGAGTGAATTCCCTAATTCCAAGCCAATATCCTGTTCCCTCAATATAGTCAATCTGTGTCTGAATGAGCGAATAGTGCTCTTCCTCCATCTTTACAAGGTAGGAAAACATCTTCTTTGCTTCATCATCCCAGGCTGTTTTTATACACTGTTTGTAATATTCTATCCCGTTTTTCTCAACCTTTTGGGCTAACATCAAAACTGCAAGGTCATCCTGGCCAAGATTAATAGATTTGTCAATCTCCTGTTCAACGTCAGGAACAATTTTAATGATTTCATTTTTTTGAACTTCGGGAAATATGCACTTCTCCCCTTCAAGCTGCGCCTTTAATGCTGTTTCCAAAAATTCACGGTGTTTCATCTCGTCTAATGCTAGCTTTAGAAACATATTCTTCCCGACAACGTTTGATACTTTTATCGCTGACTTTATATATGTCCTCAAAGTTTCTTTTTCTGCCTCAATTGCAGTTTCTAGTATCTTTACTCTCTCGTCTTTTTCCATGATATCCCATTACTCTTTGTTTATTTAGTCTTTTCGCCTATTTTATTGCCTAAGTCAAAGCAAAGCCTCAACTCTTCTTCACTTGGCGCATACTTCACGTCTAATGGTGTGCCTATCAATTCTAAATTAAGCTTTGAAGTTAATTTTAGAAGAGGCCGAATGGAACTATCTATATCAGAGTAGCAGGCAAACAGAGCAAGATACTTTTTATTTAATCCTGAAATTTCCATTGAGTGAATCAGTTTAGATAGTTCAGGCGGTATACCTGATTTAAAAGAGGGGCAACCTATAGCGATTGATTTTGATTCAAAGAGCTTTGGTAGAATGTATCCTGGATCATGGTTTTCATAGTTTATAACATCTACTTCAATACCGGCAAATGCGACACCTTGGGCTATGGCATATGCCATTTTTTCTGTGCCACGCCAGATGCTTGAGTACAATATTGTGGCCCTATTTTTTGATTCCCCTTTGATCCAGCTTTGATATCTTTCAATTATCTCTCTTGTGTTCTGATTCCAAACAGAACCGTGATTTGGGGCCAAAAATTCAATGTCAGCTAAATCAGGCAGTTTTTGTATTGGCATCAGATAGTTGACAAAATAGGAAAGTGCATCTTTTTCTAGTTTTGATATCCCTGTATCAAGTCTATCGTTAGATGCTGTGTGTTGAGAGAAAAGTTCACCGGAAAAAAGAATCTTGTCGTGATGAGAATATGTCAAGAGTATACAACTCTCCTTCATTTTATACTCTTGGAATAATAGAATCCTCTTGCCAAGGTTTAATGAATCCCCGCTCTTTACAATTTTATAGTTCCAATCTCCACCGTGATACTTCTCTATTGCTTTTTTGGATTCGTCTGTTGTGACAATTGTTGCATTGTTTGCTCTTTTCATAAGGAAAGGAAGACTCCCGGAATGGTCCATCCTATAGTTTCCAATTATGACAAAGTCGATATCAGATGTATTTGTGACGTTATTTATCCTTGAGAGGGTCTCTTGGGTAAAACCGTGTTTTACTGTGTCAATTAAAGCAGTTTTCTCATCAGAAATTAAATAAGAGTTATATGTAGTGCCTTTTGCTAGACAAGGGCCAAACTTAGGCGGATTCCAATCAATGGCCCCAACCCAATAAACTCCATCTTTTATCTTGAATGCCTTCATTATGGAAAACTCTAGAAAAGTTCTTTTTATATTTTCTTGTAAAAAAGATATTTAAAATAAAAAATTAATTTTTTACTGATTTGTTTAGGTCCTTTACAAGTACCTCAACATCAATACCGTGAGCCATTGCCCCCTCTTCTAAAGTCTCAAACTGGGCAATTGCACACCCTATGCATCCAAGACCGTGTGCCATGAAGACTGGAACTGTTTCTGGGTATTGGTCTACTATATCTCCTATAGACATATCCTTTGTTATCAATGCATTCACCTCCTTTGAAAAAATATAAATCAATTTAAAAATTTAACTAGCCGTGAAAATACTCTGAGTCAAACCTTCTCTCCTTGTGATAGTCACTCTCTTTCCCAGGTATCCCGACAGCATCGGCCCTGCACTGTCTGCAGAGCTTAAACTGCGGCAGATATTTCTCTGCCTTTCCTCTAGCCCCAGAGATCTCTTCACATGTCGGTGGCCTTAGATCTTTGAACATGTTTAGCGGAATTAATGGTATGAGATTCATGAGGTCAGCGCCATAATCCCTTCCTTTCAACGCTATCTTTTCTATTTCATGAAGATTAATTTCAGGAATTAACACAGAGTTTATCTTTACTAGCATATCTGCTTTTTTTGCAGCGAGTATTCCTTCCCACTGCTTGTCTAGAAGTTTTCTTGCTGCTTCCTTTCCTTTTAGTATTTCTTTATCAAAATTAATCCATGCATAGACCTTTTCAGCTATTTCTTCGTCCACAGCATTTACAGTGACTGTAACAGTCTTAACACCTAGGTCTGCTAACTCCTTTGCCCTCTCCTTTAACATTAATCCATTTGTTGAAAGGCACTTTATGAGATCTGGATATTTTTCATCGATAAGCTTTAAGGTTTCAAATGTAGCATCATTTGCAAGAGATTCACCTGGCCCCGCAATTCCCACAACCTTTAGATTTTCAGTTTCTTTCAAAGCTTGCTCTAACCTATTCAGGGCATCTTGCGGACTCAAAATGCATGCAGAAACACCGGGCCTCATCTCGCATTTATTTATACTCCTAGTGCAGTAGTTGCACTGTATGTTGCATTTTGGTGCAACGGGCAGATGAATCCTCCCAACAGTGAAGTGTGATTTTTCATTAAAACATGGGTGGGCCATTGTGATATGGGCATACTTTGAGCCTACGTTTTCCCAGATAGGATTTTTCAAAAATGTCACCTTTACAATTTGGAGCTTTTACTATATATAAAGATAAACTTATTAAATATAAATATAATTACATTAGATAAAAGGAAATAATGAAATAATATTATATAGTATAAATGGCCAACAAGATTTAAAAACATTGCAGGATTATTCTGGTAAGAGGGCCAAGATAGATGATAAGTATACCTTTTTTAAGGAGAATTAGAAACAAGTTCATTGCTACTTACCTGATAGTACTTTTGGTACCTGTGGTGGCAATAGGTTTTTACAGCATTAATTTTACTATTGATTATCTAGAAAATGATGCGTTAAAGGTCGTGGAGCAACAGGCAGAGATTACTGCAAAGGAGATAGAAAAATCCCTTGGTGTTGCTGAAAGCGACATTGATTTTCTGAGCCAGTCGGCATCATTAAGAGCATTGGCAGATGCAAAGAACAGGCGCTCGGTCATTGAGTATATCATCTATAGGGAGCGTCTTATAGAGGAGTTCTATAACTTTGCAAATTCCAAAAAAGCTTACTCGAGTGTCGTCTATATAGATGAAGCAGGAAAAGAAGTTGTGAAAATAGTCTATAACTGGAATCAGACATTTATTGCAACGACCTCAGCCCTTTACGATGTTTCAGATGAAGAGTATTTCCAAAAGACGATGACTCTTTCAAGAGGGCAACTTTATGTCTCTTCTCTTGACCTGACTTCCACAATAAAAACAGAGTCTGGGGATCTAATTGTGAGTTATGCGAAACCTGTCTTTGACTCAAATGGTATCAAACGAGGAATTGTACTCATAAGCTTCCCTGCACAAAGGGTTTTGAGTCCAATATTGGAGCTTTCTGCTAGATCAAATCTGAATACCTTTATTTTGAACAAGCAGGGTTATTACATTTCAAAAGTTGGATCTTCAAGTTTATCCAATCCCTATTATGCGGGAGAGAGTTTTATAGACCAGTATAAGGCCGAAGGATTTCTAAAGATCCTATCCGGCACAAGTGGCACCATATCAGAAGGAACGGACCAGATAATTGCATATTCACCAGTTTTCCCCTCTTCAACGGACAGGAATAACTTCTGGATTGTTGTAGTTACATATTCAACAAACACCTTATTTGAACCGATATCTATCTTTGAGAACAGTTTCATCCTTATAGTAATGTCAACAATTATCATAGCAGTATTCTTTGGGGTTATAATGGCCGACAGGATTACAAGACCACTTAGAAAGCTCGTCTATGCATCAAGGAGCCTGGCACAAGGGGACCTAAACCCAAAGATTGACATAGATAGCGAGGATGAAGTGGGTGAGCTTGCAAAGGCCTTTGGAGATATGTCAAAGGATCTAAAAAAATCCTATGAAGACCTAGAAAGAAAGGTTAAAGAGAGAACTCTTGAGCTCCAAAAAGCAAACAAAAAGTTATCTGAGACCAATATAGAGCTTGTAGAGTTGAACAAAAAGATTTCAGAAGCAAACAAACTAAAATCTCAGTTTTTGGCCAACATTACACACGAGCTTAGAACTCCACTTACTTCAATTATAGGATTTTCCGAGGTAGTACTAAATGAGGCTAAGTTAAATGAAGAGCAGGCCGACTACCTTGAAACTATCTTGAGAAATGGTGAAATCCTCTTGAAACTAATAAATGACATCCTAGAGTTATCAAGGCTTGATGCTGGAAAATCAAAGCTTTACCTAACTGAGTTTAATTTACAGGACGCGATAAATAAAACTTTAAAGATTGTTTCACCCTTATCAAAGGATAAAAATATCTGGATTTCATTAAATGTCCAGGATATCGAAAATGTCGTTGCCGATGAGGACAAGATTATAGAGGTCTTACTAAATCTTTTGACAAACGCAATAAAATTCAATGTTGAAAAAGGGAAGATTGCAGTAAGGGCTTTTAGAATAGATGACCATGTAAGGGTAGAGATTGAAGACACAGGCATCGGAATCAAAAAAGAGGAGTTAGATATAATATTCGATGAGTTCCGGCAACTTGACAGTTCTGAAACTAAGGCCTATCGTGGAACAGGCCTAGGGCTTTCAATTTCAAAGCATTATGTTGAGCTCCATGGTGGACTCATCTGGGCGGAAAGTGAACCTGGAAAGGGTTCAACTTTTATATTCGAAATACCAATAGAGGCAGAGGAAGAAGAATGAGTAAAATATTAATTGTTGATGACACAGCAGATAATGTAAAACTTATCAAGGCCATGATTAAGTCAGTTGCAACTGAAATTGACGTTGCCGTTGATGGTGAAGAGGCTCTAAACAAGATATTAAATAATGATTATGATATTATCCTCCTTGACATAATGTTGCCAAAGATATCGGGAATTGATGTCTTGAAAAAGGTAAGAGAGAGAGATATTGACATTCCCATAATAGTCATGACGGCCTACGGCTCAGAGGAGCTAGCTGTTGAAACACTTAGAGAGGGTGGGGATGACTATCTCATTAATAAGCCCATAAGAACAGAGGACCTCCTTGAAGCTATTAATAAAGCCCTTGAAAAGAGAAAGGCAAAAAACCTTGAAGATGAGTTCACAAACGAGGATGCTTATTCAATGATCTCAGAATTTGAGAATAATCTGAGAGAGTTCATATTAGAGGCATTAAAAAGAAAGTATGGCCCTTCATGGTGGGACAGAGGAATCCCGAATTTTATAAAATCAATCTGCCTAAAAAGGCAAAACGATGCAATAGTCAGAAAAAGGGAAGTTTACCCACCACTATTTTACACCGACTTCTCCCATTATCTCCCCATAATACTCTTCAAGAACAATGAAAAAGAGATAGACAACTGGAAGGACGTCTTTGAATACTATTTTGTAAGTATCGGTTGGATAAAAGGACGATTGATTGAATTAACAGAAATTAGAAACGAGATTGTCCACCCAAAAAAGGTGACTAAGAGGCAGTTTAAGAAGATGAAGCTGTACATAGATGAAATCAATGAGTATATGGACAGACCTCATGATTAAAATTTTTAATTTCATAAATTCTTCTTCTCATCTCTCTTATTCTTTCACTTGACGTGTCATACCTTTTATCACATTTTTTACACAAGCACTTTTCATTTTGAGGGCAGATTATGTACTCTGCCGATTCTTTTGTGAGACCAAACTCCTCTAGCCTTTTTCTTAAAAGATTATCATTTCCTAAAAAGGCATCTTCGAAGTTGACTATGCTTCTTTTAGACGAGGGGAGAAGAAATCTATTCTTCATGAAAACCCTCTCTTGTAGCCTTTTAAGTAGTATTTCTTCTGGACTTTTTGTTTTTCTATAAGGAATCCCAAGCTCAGTTAATGCTATAATCCTCTCCTCATAAGGGTCTATTGGCAACTCCTCTTTGGATGTTGATGCGATTGTTCCCTCAACTTTTTTTAATGGTAGATTAACTTTCCCAATATTCAAATAACAAGAGAGAGCAGACCTAATCGCATAATTTGACAGATATGTCAAAAAGATGCCTTTTTCTTCTAATCTATCAACCATGAGTTTTACAAATTCAATTGTGAAAAGTTCAGGAGATACTTCGGATTTATA
>LNGC01000085.1 GCA_001587715.1 Candidatus Methanofastidiosum methylothiophilum
TTAACCGGTAATCCGAGATTGGCGTGGTTCCTGCCACAAGGCTTCGAGCAGGAACCATGACAAGCCGGATTATCCGGTTGAAGCGAGTGTTAGGCGAATAATTCTTACTCCTAATTAGTACTACATTATTCGGTATCCAAACCCTATTTTTTCTTCTTTCATATTCATTGCTTCATAAAACTTTACCGCATAGGTATTAAACGTATATACATCGAGCTTTATTGATGTACATCCTTCTTTACTTGCTATTCCCTTTATATATTCAAACATTTCTTTCCCATACCCCTTATTGCGATATTCTTTATCAATGCAAATATCTATTATATATAAGATTTTTTGATCATATATCGCCGGATTGTCTTTGATAGAAATATATTCGATATATGCAAATCCTATGACACTATTATCAATTTCTATAACATATATCTTATTACTTTTGCATTCTTCTATAAATAAGTCTTTGGGAAAAATGTTAGCACTACTTTTGTAGAACTCTGGGAATATACTACAATGTTGGATATGAATTTCATTCATTAACCTATTCACTTCATTATAATCAGTTAACAATGCATTCCTTATCATAATAATCTCCCTATTTTTTGATAAACAATCTCAATTTGTTGTAATAATCTTTTCCATGCGCGCGAAGCGCGTCCGCCTAACATACGCTTAACCGGTAATCCGAGATTGGCATGGTTCCTGCCACAAGGCTTCGAGCAGGAACCATGACAAGCCGGATTATCCGGTTTAAGCGATTGTTATGCGATTTCGTTTCTATTTTATTCCTTATATTAATTAACTTTACTCTTGATTGACTAAATCCATTTTTGTACATACATTGTATTTATGCCAGGATTATCCTTTGTTTGGGATCCCCGAAAGAATACCATCAATAGATCCAAACATGATGGAATTGACTTTGAAGAAGCTAAAACAGTCTTTTATGATGAAAATGCAAGAATCATCTATGATCCCGATCATTCAATCGATGAGGATCGATTTGTTATCCTAGGATTAAGCAATAAATTACGGTTACTAATTGTTTGTCATTGTTATAAGGAATCCGAATCAATAATTCGGATAATATCTGCCAGAAAAGCCACAGCAAAGGAGGCGAAAGCATATGAAGAAAAAAGAAATGCTTGAAGAATATGATTTTTCTAAATCAAGAAAAAATCCGTATATTACTAGATTAAAGAAATCTATAACCATACGATTGGATTCTGATACTATCGAGTACTTCAAGAAACTTTCTGAAGATTCTGGTATTCCTTATCAAACATTAATAAATCAGTTTTTAGCACAATGTGCTAAAGAAAAGAAAAAACCTGAAATTGTTTGGCAGTAATTTATTTCTCCGCGCGCGGCGCGATTAGCGCCGCGTCCGCATAACATACGCTTAACCCGCGACGCAAGCTTGGCGTGGTTTGTGCCACAATTACTCAGCACAAACCATGACAAGCCGCGGAGTCGGGTTGAAGCGAGTGTTAGGTGATAGTTTATTGCCTTATTAATTAAAAAACTGATATCCAGGTCCAACTAATAGATTCTGCTGGTATAAAATTTTACATTGTTCCCTTTTTTCGAAAGTAAATATCATTGGATCATATTGAATAAATAAAAGCCATTCGCTCGAAATATAATACTCATATCCAAGAATCATTCCAATATTATCTGAAATACTACGATAATACAATGTTGGAATTTGCTTATCATCATATTTTTTATCCTTAATTGAAATATGCGAATATGAAAAGCCAATTCCAATTGTATTCATCTTATCTATTTTTCTTTTATATTTTACTGTACCAATGAACTCTATCGGTTGCTCTTTATTACTTCCTAAAACACTAATATTAGCATATCCAGATAAACTTAAAACAAATTGATTATACTCGTCGGTTTGAATGCATAGATCCCATATAGCACCTCCAAATCCAAAACCATTTATGCTTTTTATCTTATCATGAACTATAAAATGATCCACCAAAGGTACTCTTAATGATAATCCAAAAGATAGATCTTCAGAATAAAGAATACATGAGCAAATAAAAAATAAACATATAAATAATGTTTTCCGCATAACTATCCTTATTTACTAAGCAACGCAACGCGCGCGAAGCGCGTCCACCTAACATACGCTTGACCTGCAACCCGAGACTGGCGCGCAATCTGCATAACATATTTAGCAGATTGCGTGACAGGCCGGGTTGTCAGGTCGAAGCGATTGTTAGGTGCAAATCCCATTAATATAATTGAGCCATTTATCATTCTTATAAATAGTTGTTCTATAAACTCTTGATACTTTATACTTTTCTTTCATCAGTGTTTTTATTGATTCAAATGTATGATCATTCATTTTCTGATTAAAGGTTATGCTGATAATATCTTCTGGTAATAGATTGAGAGAGAATGACTTTTCACTATTAGTCGATTCATAAATAAACCGATATTCGGCTTCATTTCTGTATGGATATCTTTTTGAAAATGGTATTTGATCAATTTTGCTTAATTTCTTTTTTAACTCAGCAATCTGAATGTATTTTACTTCCCCATGTCGGATATTCTTTGTTTTTCCAATTATACTGATTAACTTGTCGAGACTAACTTTTATATAGCATCCACTCGCATTATCAGAAAATGCTTTCCATTGATAAATAGTCTCTGTATCTTTTGTAAAACAAAGAGCAAATAATGTTTTCAGATGTTTTTTTCTTTTGTATGATTGCAGTATCTCAGAATCGTTCTTATCTTCCCAGTAAATTGGATTTGAAAAAGTAATAACATTGGTTTCGAGAATATCAAGTAAAGTAGGAAGCAAAATAAACCTTCGTAAGATCATTTAAAATCCTCTGCGCGAAGCGTCCACCTAACATACGCTTGACCTGCGAAGGGCGTTGGCGCGCAATCTGCATGATCTTATCTAGCAGATTGCGTGACAATGCCCTGAGTCAGGTCGAAGCGATTGTTAGGCGCTTTTACCATTTTACAAATAATTCATATATATCGCTGATAACACTGTTTTTTGTTTTCCGTTATACTTATCCTTTTTTCTATTATATATTTGAACCTTGCATTACAATAATTATAACGTAGCACTAATTACTTTTGATAATCATAATTTTAAAAAATTCCTACTATACTGAAGATATTTCGTATCAATATCTGCAACGATCTCAGAACACATTTGTTGAATATCTTCTAGGCCACCAGTTCTTACCCATATATCAGGCGAAGAACACCATTCAGAAAAAAGATATTTTCCAATAGCTTCATTTAGGTTTTCTGGTAAATATCTGGCAACAATATCTGGATCAAACCTATAGTAGATTCCTACTGTTATAACAGCTCCCGTTTTTATGCCACTTTTATTCGTAAGTTCCAATGCAACAACATCAACACATAAGGCATCAGTTTTGGGGTCTACCGAAACGATATCAATATCTCCGAGGCTTCTAAATTCTCTTCCAAAGTAACTTACTATTAGATTTTTTATGGACTCAGAAGCCGAAACAGATAACATTACCTTTGATCTAAACTCTACTTTTTCTGCAACAGCGGGTACTAGAAAAATAGACAACATTAATGGTAGGAACCGCATCGTTAGCCGATTCATTTTACCCCTCCAAATCGCATTACCATTAGTATAAATACTGTTGTAACCAAATTTACATTAATCCCTTCAGGCTTTGCCATATATTATTGCTGGGCGCGTAGCGTCCGCCTAACATAGATTTAACCTGCAATCCGATCTTGGCGTGGTTCGTGCGCCATTATCCAGCACGAACCATGACAAGTCGGATTGTCAGGTTGAAATCTGCGTTAGGCTTCTCATCTACCTAATATCTATATACCTATTAATAAAATCATCTAGTCCTTTTTTCGAAAAATGATCATTACCTTCTTTCACAACAAAAATACTATTTTCTAGCTTTTTGGCAGTCATTTCTGCAGTTATAAATGGAACATTTTCATCTTCAAGACAATGCTGTATACAAATAGCACTTTTCATATCTTCAAGACGGAATCCCCAATTATTGCATCTCAGTTTTAAATCCTGTGCAATTCCAAAGCAGTTATTAATCATTGAATCTTTTTCATCTATACCTAAGTCTTTTTCGTCTACATTATTTGAAAAGAATACATTCCTGGCTATGTTTTTAAATTCATCGATCGAGTACTGAGGTGTTATTTCGAAAGGCCATAGCCTTTGAATCTCATTATCATAAAGTGCTGGTATTCCGCTATAGATATATGCTTTTCTTATTTGATCTGGAATAGCGTTTATTATGGAATATGCATAAGATGATCCTGATGAAATACCTAAAACATCAAACTTCTTAATATCCATAGCATCAAGGAATCCCTTAACTATTACACCCCATTCTTTTATACTGATCATCGAATATACTGATGTCTTTCCGTATCCTGGTCTAGCAATGCATATTACTCTAAAATCCTTTTCTGATAATGAATCAAATAACTGGCCATCAGAAATGCTAGCGATCATGCCATGTTGAATAAGTATCGGAAAACCTGAAGTATCTCCATACTCAGCATAAGATAATGATAATCCATTACTAAGCTGCATAAGCTTAACCATTTGTATTACCTTTTACTAAACATGTTGTAAGCCTAACATTTGGATAACCTGCATTTCCGCGCCCGCAGGGCTTGGCACGGTTTGTGCGTAAAACGAGCGAAGCGAGTAGCACAAACCGTGACAAAGGAAATGTCAGGTTGATCCAGTTGTTAGGCATTTTGGGGTACTATGAAATAAATAGACAGTTATTTTCTAATGGGTATTTCCTGAATAGCATACTTGCCCATTACTATAATCTCAGGCGTACATCCTTTGGGTATAAGATAAACTAAATATACCACTCGACTATCTGAATACTCTTTACTATCCTTTTGTCCCAATCCAATAATCCAGCTATTATTCTTTAGTGTATTGGTAGCTACTGGTTCGAAATAATTACCACAACATTTAAGTGAGAATGATTTTAATTCTACAGAAATATTTGTATCAGATAAGTTTCTCATTCCAAATATTAAAACAAAGGCATCATATCCATCTGGGACATTAATGCGCCTTATAGGCATATACTTCTTTGATGGAACGTTATCTTCTAAAGGTATATCATAGTCATCTTCGCCCTCATTTGTTAATGTAAGCTCAGTAAATATAACATTTTCTAAAGAAGTAATATGTTTTGTATAGACCATAACAGTAGAGCAAGAAGCACAAAGCATGGTGATCAAAAATAAATTAATCAATTTTATCGATTGCTCTTTCATATCCTCCCCCTAAAATGAGTTTATCAATAAACATCGAAACGCCTCATTAGTGGTAAAGAAGGAAAAGCATGTATTTTCAAGTATATCACTTCTCAATGGTAACATAATAATAATGAAATATGGGGTTTGATTTTTATACTATTTTAATGTCTTTGAAGATATAAAGAATGTAAAAAAATAAATGGTAGGATAGGTAAGAATAATCCCAATATTGCCCAACCGACTGGTCTTCTGTTTGATTTTATCGAATAGAGGATTATAAATATGTGACCTGAAATTAATGCAACAATATTCAGTATACCGAAAAGTACTGTTTTCTCTATTTCAGTATTATTAATAGTAATAAAGAATAGTGAAGCATAAAAACTGGAATAATGATTGAGAAATAGGTAAATAGAACTTGCGATATACCCAAATGAGAATGATCAATAATTTTATAACTGCTGAACGATTAAATAACATATCTAGATTGCATTATCGTTTCTTCATTCTTAATTAATCGATATGATGTGAGCAGAAAAATGGGGATATAAAAAACGCAAAGCCATTCCGTGCTAATATATGAATTATCAGGTTCCTTTTGCAAATTACAGTATAGAACATGTCCACAACCTAAAATACTATTCATAACATCATCCAAAATAGTTGTATGGTTAATTTAGTGCAAATATTGCGCGCCGAAGGCGTCTGCCTAACATACGCTTGACCTGTAATGGCGAATTGGCGTGGTTTGTGCAAAGGAGCGTAGCGACTGCACAAACCATGACAAACGCCATTATCAGGTCGAAGCGATTGTTAGGTTTCTTTTGCCCCATTATCAATATTTATTTTTACTGTATTCCATTTTTCTCTCATTGGATCGTATATTTGACCATACAATGTGTTATCCGTAATATTTTCCAATATTATTCCATCTATTCCGATATTTTCTGTTCTCCATTTCAACCCATTTTTATTAAAACAGTATATATCAGACCAATCACCAATAAATACTTGATTATTATATTCAATATATTCTTCAGCAGATGAAGAATATATATTCTTCAAGCGCTTTTCTTCTATATCGACTTCATAAATACTTCCCTGTGCGATCGCGAAAAGAAGATTTGTTTCTTCGTATAATTTTGCAAATTTTAGTTTTCCATATCCATTGCGAAAATTAGCAACCCAATAGTTATTTTCATCAATATTTATCTTCAACACAAACCCTTCACTAAAATGAGAAACACCTTCAGGCGCAAATGGAATGTACATAGGTCCATAAGCCGGCAGTCCTTTTAATTGTTCTATTGTCATATTATCCTCAAGTATTTCCTCTTCTATTACCTGCGCGAAGCGTCAACCTAACATACGCTTAACCGGTAATCCGAGACTGGCGTGGTTCCTGCCACAATTATTCAGCAGGAACCATGACAGGCCGGATTATCCGGTTTAAGCGATTGTTAGGATTCTTCATTATCCCCAAAAACATCCGAATTCATCTTTTTCAATTACTTTTATAAATTCATTTAGCGTTTTTACTCCGATTTTTGGTTCGTATAAATGCCATTTCATATCAGCTCTTTGCCATAATATCTGCCATCTATCTTCAGTTCTTACATATTTTGCTTTAGCTATTGGACTTTCTATTATTTTGTTATTGATATTTCTTATTTCAAATATTTCTACGCTTTGATTGCCAATTCTATAACAAACATCAACTTGTTTACGTATTTCTTCATTAGGTCTTGCTTTTACTAAATAAGCATCCATGATTTGTTTGTACTTTGTTATTTCGATTTCAGAAAATGCCATTTGTCTCTCCTTGGTCATTATAACAACATATGTTTTTTAATATTCGCTTTATGTAATATTTTAAAATCCCCCCTGCGCGGAGCGTCATCCTAACATATGCTTGACCTGTAAACCCGCTCGCGCGCCAAAACAGGACCTCTTTTTCAAACCGCGCGATTGGCGCCATTCTTGCTTGAGACTTTCGCAAGAATGGTGCCAAAGGGTTTATCAGGT
>LNGC01000086.1 GCA_001587715.1 Candidatus Methanofastidiosum methylothiophilum
CATTGCCTGCATCTCTGGAGGTCCAGAAGGAAATTCATAATCAGTTACTTTTTCAATCCCGTACTTCTTAAGGTCGTTTAGCCACCATCCCTTTTCCATTGCAATCATTTCTGCAATCTGGTGTGTGCTTGGCTGGTAACCTATCTTAAGTTCAGTCATTTTTTTCGTATTATCTGTACCTTGCCCCACACATCCTAGGAGGAGTGTCGAAGCAATCAATATAGAAGCAATTATCCCAAATATTTTTTTCATTTAATTCACCTGTATGGTAATAGGTGTTCCAATTTATAAATTTTTCTATTATAGTATAAAATTATTACCCAAAAGTATAAATATTAGATCTATAAATATACATTAAGGTGATAAGTTGGGGTATAAAGAAGAAGATAGATTGAAAGAGATCATATTTTTTTCAAATGATAGATTTAAAGTTGAATTGGAGTCACTTTTAGTGAGAAGCTTTGGCAACATCAAAAATTTTTCCGATATTTCTGGGATACCGCTCCCAACTCTCTATAAAATCTTTTCTGGTGATAGGGAACCAAACCTCAAAACACTAAGGAGGATTTACGAAGTGCTAAGGGAGGGAGAAGAAAAAAACAACAAGTTTATTGCATTAATTGCTTCAAGGCCTGTTCTCAATATGCTCGATGAGAGCTATGTTTCAGACAGCGATAGTAAATATTTGATAAAGGAGTATTCTGCAACAAGCATTGAGGAAGTATTCATCCAGTCTATAAGGGCAGAAAGAGACGGTGCAAGTGCCTTGGTATGCGCACCTATCGTAAGCTCAATCGTAGAAAAAGTCGTTACGATACCGGTAGTCACAATAATGCCCCAAAAAAGTATTTTAATTGCACTAAAAACTGCAGCTAAGAAATTAAAATCATAATTTGATTTTTTTTATCTACTCATAATAAGATTTAAATATCTCTTTTTTATAATAATAATGGGGTAATATAGGTGAAATTATGAAAAACAAAACGAGATTATTCTCTACATTATTTATCGGAATACTTTTAATAGGAATAGCTCTACCATCGGTTTTCGGATTTGCATTAATAGAAACAGTCACACTAAATCCAATTTTCGATACATCAATCAGCGAAAGAAATCCAACTACAAACTATTGTACTTTTCCTGACTTATATATTGGAAAATCTACTTCTGATGCAAAGGAGGCTAGAAGTATTATCCGGTTTGACTTAAGCGGTATACCATCAGGCGCAACTATAACAAAAGCCGATCTAACACTTTACTTTCATAGAATGGAAGCAGGAACGGGCGCTGCAACTATAGGATCCTATTGGATTGTCAATGGTGCCCCTGATTGCTCGACTACTACTTGGATAAAAAGAAGTAATACCTCAAACTGGAGTAATCCCGGGGGAGAATATAGCTCTGCAGTTGGACCAATGAGTACTACTTCGGTTTCATGGGACAGTCATGATGGAGATAAACACATATTAAACGTAAAATATTTTGTTGAAAGATACGTTAGTGGATCTTTTAGTGGCAACTTTGGTTTCATGCTTAAAGCAACAAGTTCTAATGACAAAGCACAATTTTATTCTGTTGAATCTGCACCCGCTGGGAAAAAGCCAGTATTAGTTGTTACATATGAAGTCGTTGGACCATCACCAGTAGCAAAACCAGATTTAACTATAAATGAAATAACAAAGGACAGTTCTGATCGAGTTATATTAAAGATGGCAAATACCGGGCCTGGAAATTTCAATGGCAATATCGGCGTACAAATTTGGTTTAATGGAGTTACTAAATACAACGGTACAGTTTCTGCAAATATGCCCTCTGGATCCACAGGTACATTCACATTATCATCTCCAATACTACCTGAAGGCTCAACAACAGTGAAAGCTAAGCTAGATCCTGGTGGTACAATAGATGAAGCAAACGAAGCAAATAATGAGCGTACACAAACGTTAACAGTTTCTGTAACACCTACACCAACTCCTTCAAACAATCCTCCTCAGGCAAATGCAGGCGCCAATAAGACCTCTAAAGTTGGACAGTCAGTCAGCTTTAACGGGACTGGCTCCACAGATTCAGACGGCACCATAGTTAGCTATTCCTGGGACTTTGGGGATGGAAGTAACTCTTTTGGTTCAATTGTAAGTCATGTTTACTCTTCTCCGGGTACTTATACAGTATCTCTAACAGTCACCGATAACAGTGGAGCCACAAATACAGATACTGTAACTGCAATAATCACAGAAGATTCAACTACGCCAACTCCTCCAGCCACAACAAATAAGCCACCAAGGGCAGATGCTGGAAATGATGTCAAAGTAAAAGTTGGGGAATCGGTGCATTTTGATGCTTCAAGATCAACAGACCCTGATGGGACAATAACAAAATATTCATGGGACTTTGGCGATGACAGGGATTCAGATGAAAAAGAACCCCTCCATTCATATGCAACACCCGGCGTTTACAAAGTTACTTTGGTGGTAACAGACAACAACGGAGAAACTGACCGTGACGTAATCTATGTAACAGTTGAACAAGAATCTAGCTTACCAATCAAAGGCGTTCCTGGATTTGAAGTTCCAGGGGTCTTAGGAGCGGCAGCTTTAGTTTACTACTACTTCAGAAGAAGGAAAAATTAATTCTTTTTTATTTTTACATTCTTTTTTTCAGTTAAATATTTAAATTATTTTCTAACCCATAGATAGGGAGATGGATATGGTAAAGGGTAAAGGGAAAAAAGTTGATAAAACAATTAATAAAGAAAAATTTTCATTTAAGAAACTTAATATTTTTGATAATTATATTGTGATCATTGGTCTTGTATTTTCTGCAGTCATGGGGTATTACCTTAGGTCATGGCCATTGAGATTTGAACGATTATTAGGTTACGACCCCTATTTTTTCTTAAGAGAGGCAACTTACTATCTTCTTGGTGGACTTCCCAAAATAGACCCAATGGCACCAACAGTTGTTAGGTCCTTTGTGGCCGAAGACTTGCAAGGGCTCCCGATATTAACTTCAATGATATCAAGAGTTACAGGTATAGACCTCCTAAAAGTCCATATGTATCTCCCGATATTTATAGGCATCATAGGTGCAATCCTGATGTACTTTGTAGCTCTAAAAGCATGGGAAAATAAATATGTTGCAGTTATATCATCATTCTTCCTTGCGATAATGCCTGCCTTCATCTATAGGACTGCAGGGGGAGGAATGTGGAAAGACACAGTAGGATCATTTTTCTTCATCCTTTTCATGCTGATAGCGCTTTTCATTATTAAAGAGAAGGAAAGAAACAAAATTATTATATATGGGGCGCTATCTCTTGTAGTTTTGATTTTATATGCGAACACATTTGGTAATTTCTTCTTTGTGCCTTTAATAGTTGCGACATACGTGCTGTTTAAACCTTTCATCAAAGAGACTAAAAAAATAAAAAATATTACTCTAAAGGATAAAATCCTAAAGGACTTGGATATGTGGGTATTAGTCGGTGTATGTTTAGTCTCATTGATTTATGCAAACTTTTTGATACCACCATACAAACTGGAATCTTTAAGGATTTACCTTGCTCTATTGGGGTTAGGATTTGCAGCAATTATTAATTTGGTAGGATACTTTGCAAAAGATAGGAGATATTATGTTGCGTTTATGGCTGTACTCTCTGTCATTCTTATTGCAATAGCTGAGTTTGTACTAAACTACAACATAATAGGTTACTTGTTTAGGAGTATTGATATCAGCGGAATATCAGGTCAGGGTCAGGCAAGCACATTTTCTGACTTTTTAGATAAATTTTACATGTTCCCGGTAATGGCGGCAATAGGCGTTGTATATGGAGTTTATCTTATCCTAAATAATAAATATGCTAAACCAACTCTCTTCCTTTTGTCCACTTTTGCATTTAATACATTCATGTCTTACCAGATGTTAAGAAATGCCTTTTTTGGTGGAATAACTTTTGCAATTATTGCAGCATTTGGATTTTTAGGAATTTATGAATTTTTAACAAATAAGTATTCTAAGAATAGCGCACTTACAATTACTGTAATTGTTCTATTGGTATTTAGCTCTCTCTCACTTTACAATCCTTTAGACCAACGATACGGTGGCTCAATTCCTTACAGGACTTCACAATCTCCTCATCTAGAAGACAACTGGCTCTCTGCTTTGATATGGTTGAGTGAAAATACCCCACAGGAAGAAATAGTCTGTAACTGGTGGGATTATGGGTACTGGATACAGACAGTTGGTAGAAGAAGAACAATCTCCGATGGTATGAGGAGTGGAATGGGCCCATGGATAAGTGGATTTGGGGAGTTCCTTGGCGCTACAGATTCTACCGGCATCCAGAAGATTGTGGCAATGGAGCAGGAAGCTTATAGAACAACAGGCAATAATTTTAGGATGAACTATGTCCTTGTAGACCAGAGTCTTTTAGTTAAAACTAGCGTACTTAACAGCGTAATAGGCAGGGACACATTCAGAACAGCATATTTCTATTTCAAAGGCACCTCAAAATTGAACAATGCAACTACCTACATATATGAAAGTGGAGGAACTAGGCTTTTCCTAGTTACTGACGACACAAATACATACTGCTACATAGAGCAGAACAATCAGCGTTACGGCGTTTCAAACTTCGTAGTTGAAAATCCAAATGGCCAGAACTTTGTATATGAAAATGTCCAGTATACCTTCCAATCGATACCACAGATAATATATATTAGCCCACAAAATGCTATAATGATGCCTGATACAATAAAAGATACCTTATTTGTGAGACTTATTGTTTACGAAACTGGCCTTAAGAACTATAATCTTGTATACGATAACGGTTATGTAAAGATTTACAGAATACTTAGATAATGAGCGGATACAATGCAAACCTACTTAACTTTTTTTATTTCAATAACTATAAGTTTTTTAATCACATTTTTTTTGATACCAAAATTCATTCAAAAATTAGCTGAAGAAGGTCATGTTGTAAAAGACTATTATAAAATCAAAAAAACTCTTGTTCCTACTATGGGAGGCCTTCCAATACTTATGGGGGTGCTCTCCTCTTTACTTATAATCCAAATTATTTTTCCGCAGATTGAAGAACTTTTAATATTCTACTTTGTCATCTTCATTTATGCAGTTTTTGGTTTAGTTGATGACCTTGTAAACGTGGGCAGGAAGATTAAGCTCATAGCTCCTTTCTTTCTAGCATTTCCTATAGCGCTTCTAAACATTGATACAAATCTCTCTCTTTTTTTCATAGAGATAGAACTTGGGATACTATTCTCCTATATTATAGCCCCCTTATATGTTATGGTTGTTTCAAACTTAGTAAACATGCATTCTGGATTTAACGGAGTTTCCGGGGGAGTCACAACAATACTTTTGACATTTTCAGCGATTGCATCATTCATTAAATATGGGTACATTGGGCTAATTTATGTGGCCCCGATACTTGGTGCAATGATAGCTTTTATGTACTTTAATAGGTATCCATCAAGAATATTTTTAGGAAATATTGGGACGCTTATGATAGGCGGAGCCCTCGGGGGATTTATTATCTTCCAAAACATGGAGATATTTGGCGTAATAATATTAATTCCCCATATAATCAACTTCCTAATGTTTGTCCACTGGAAAATACGTGGGTATCCTCATATTAAATTTGGAAAAGTAGATGAAAATGGAATACTCCAAGTCCCAAATAATCTTACAGTGAAATGGTTTTTACCTTACTATTTTCCTATTACAGAAAAAAAGGCCATATTGCTATGCTACCTGTTTTCTTTTATATCTGGGGTAGTCGGGATATTATACGTTTTACCGAGATAATCATCAGATAATTTTAAATTCTTTTTATTATACTATTTTTCTATGCAAGATTACTTTGTTCATGAAACTGCAGAAATTTCCAAAGGTGCTGTAATTGGTAAAAATACCAAAGTTTGGCACCAATCTCAGATTAGAGAAGGGGTAAAAATTGGTGAGAACTGCATTATTAGCAAGTGCGTTTACATTGACTTTGATGTGAAGATTGGAAACAATGTTAAAATCCAAAACGGTGTTTCCGTTTATCACGGAGTTGAAGTTGAAGACGATGTTTTTTTGGGCCCGCACATGACATTTACTAATGATTTGTATCCACGAGCTTTCAATAGTAATTGGGAGCTAGTTAAAACACTTGTTAAGAAGGGCGCTTCTATTGGTGCCAACGCCACTATAATATGTGGAACAATTATTGGAGAATATGCAATGGTTGGGTCAGGTGCAGTAGTTACAAAGAATGTTCCGGCATATGGGCTTGTATTTGGAAATCCTGCAAAGCTTAAGGGTTTTGTCTGCAAGTGTGGCAGAAAAGCAGTCAAAGTTGGTGAAGAGAAGGATAAAGTTTTAATGGAATGTACTGTATGCAAGACTACCTTTTATTTGAATAAAGAAAACTATGGACTTTTAGAGGAATAAAAATGATACCAATTGCAAAACCATCTATAGCTCAAGAGGAAATGGAAGCAGTCAAATCTGTATTGATGAGTGGAAATATTGCACAATCAAAAAAAGTCGATGAATTTGAAAAACAATTTGCAGAGTATATTGGGACAGAATATGCAATCTCAACTTCTAACGGAACAACAGCTTTGCATGTAGCCCTTCTTTCAAATGGCATAGGGAAGGGAAATGAGGTTATAACTACATCATTTACATTTGTAGCAACTGCCAACTCTGTTCTTTTCACAGGCGCTAAACCTGTTTTTGTTGATATAGGCCCACATTCTTTTAATTTAGATCCTTCTTTGATAGAAGATAAAATTACCAAGAAGACAAAGGCAATAATGCCTGTCCACCTATACGGACAAGCAGCCGATTTAAAAGCAATAAACGATATTTGTCAGGACCATAACCTTATCTTGATAGAAGATGCTGCCCAAGCGCACGGGGCAAAATTTGATGGGAAAAAGCTGGGCTCATTCGGTACTGGATGCTTTTCATTCTACCCAACAAAAAATATGACAACTTCGGAGGGGGGAATGATTACTACTAATGATAAATCAGTATACGAAAAAGCAAGAAAATTCAGAAACCATGGACAGGAGAAAAGGTACTATTATGATGTACTGGGATTCAACTTCAGGATGACCGATATTTGTGCGGCCATCGGTATTTGTCAGCTGAATAAACTTGATGGATTTAATAAAATTAGACAAAAAAATGCAGAATACTATTCA
>LNGC01000087.1 GCA_001587715.1 Candidatus Methanofastidiosum methylothiophilum
TTCTGAAACTTTAAAAGAGTTAGTGGATGTCGTTGGGTACGTGCCTGTTGACTTCAATCAACAGATTACAATACTTGGTCAAGAAAGAGACATCATAGCAAAAGGCAACGTTACTGGAATAATGGCTAAGCAGATTGTTCAAGGAAAGACCTTTCCCATAGTCGATCCAACTACAATAAAAGATGTGCCTGAGACAAGCCTTTGGAGAATAAAAAGTAAGATAATTGGCGATATATCCCTGAACATGCTTGATTTGGCAGAATATGATAAAGAAACAAGAAGAGATTTATCCTATAAGATATTAAGGTTATATAGGGAAGATAAAATAAAAGTTTATAATAAGAATATGACTCTCATACTAATTGATGTGCTACCGGAAGGATTTGGTAGAATCATTATGGATTTTGCCGTTGATATAATAAGTTAGGAGGATTTATGCAAAAAGAAGTATTTGTAGTAGCAACATTTATTTTGGCAATAGGGCTTGCAATTTCTGTATACAATATTAGCCTTCTAAATAATCAAAATGCGGTGCTCAGTCAAAGAGTAAGTTCTCTAAATCAAGAGATAACAAAACTTCAAGGTCAACAGACAATACTTGAAAACAAACTAGTTGTTCTCGAAACAGAAAAATCTCAGTATGATTCGGTCGTAAGAAACTATACATTTCAAATTCAGGATTTATTGAAGAAAAACGAAGTTTTACAGCTTCAACTAAAATCGTGGGACATTCCCGTTATATGGGTGGCAACTGAAGTGCAATGGACATCCTCTACCTTGCATCCAAGTGACAATGTAAGAATAACATTCAGTCTAACAAATACAACAAATGACAATGCACAGAATATTAGAATTTCTTTACCCGAATCTTATATGAGGGGATTCCAATTAGTCAGGGTATCTGATCCAAGAGCGAGACTTATAAGCAATGAAATTTCAATTGATTCACTTTCTCCCAGAGAAACTTTAAGTTTTGATGTAGTCCTTAGAACTCAATCGCCAGGATTGTACAGTGGGCCCCTTAGGATTAGGTGGACCGGGGTAGGCGATTTCTTTAATTTAACTGAGATAAGTACCCGTGTGACATAGAGCGGATTCAATGGAAATAAAGAAATATCCTGAAGATTTTCAAGTAGAGGAAGTTTTAGAGGTCAAAGATGGCAAATACCTTATCTTCAAAGTAAAAAAAATAAACAGAGATACTCTTGATGTTATCCACGACATAGCACGAAAAACTGGTATACCTTTTGGAAAATTTGGATATGCGGGACTTAAAGACAGGCATGCTGTTACTATCCAGAATTTCTCTGTTGATAGAATCTATGAAGAAACAATAAAGGGTCTAGAATTAAAGGATGTGGAGTTATCGGATTTCTCAAAAGGTCAAAAGATAGACATCGGAGATCTAGTAGGTAATAAATTTAACATTTTAGTGAGAGATATTCCAGAAAATTCTAGGGATACTATCTTATCTAATATTCAAAAGATAGAAGAAAATTCTGGATTTCCAAATCTTTTTGGGGAACAGAGATTCGGCGGTAATGAAGAGGTCGGTCGGCTTATTCTGAAAGGTGAGTTTAAAGAGGCGATTGAAAAATTATTACTAAAAGATAATCTTAGTGAAGAGCTAACTAACTTGATTAAAGAAAAAAAGTATGCAGAAGCACTTGAATTATACCCAAATTTAAGGAATGAAAAAAAGATTTTAGAATATTTGTCAAAGTCGTCTGATTATGCCAAGGCCTTTATAGTTTTACCCCCTTCAGTTTCTTCTTTATTCGTTCATGCTTATCAGTCAAAAATAGTCAATGAGGCGGTACTTGAAAGAATAAAGGAAGTTCCCTTAGATGAACCTGAGATGGGAGATCTTGTATCTATGGAAAAACAGGGTAACTATTATAGGACTCAGGTAACAAAATCTAATCTTGGACGCGTGAAAGATGGGATAAAAAAAGGAGATATAAATGTCATTGCGCCTTTAATTGGATATAGCTCTTTGATACCAAAATCCCTCTTGGGAAAGATTTCAGTAGAATTACTAGAAAAAGATGAAATAACAAAAGAAAGCTTTCGTGTTAAAGAGGCACCTTTTTTGGCATCCAATGGGGCATATAGAAACATATTAGGTAGATACAAGGACCTTTCTTTTAGTATTGAAGAAGATGGGGCAAGATTCAAGTTCTTTCTCTACAAAGGAGAATATGCAACAGTTTTTCTAGAATATCTTACTTCTTCTTTATCTTGATTATATCCCCTATAGTTGTTTCTTTTAAGCTTTGTTTTGATTTAGAAATATCAATGCCTTCGTCTGATTTTTCCTTTAGTTTTATGTCTAGAATTTTTTCAAGTTTCTGTGTAAGTTCATTAGACAAAGAAAAACCTTCTGTTTCAATATGGTGGATTATGGATTCTTTTTCATTCATCTTTCTGGCTAGATCTTTCTGTGACCAACCTTTTGCTTCTCGAGCATCTTTTATAATAAGGTGATAGTCATCTACAAGAGTATACTCTTCTTTAGGCCTAATAGACCCTCCGCCTATTCTTGGTTTTGAAGGTAATGTTACACCATCTGAACTCATAGGGCCTTTACCAAACTTTGACCAACTCTGACGGTCTGTTCCAAATCTAGAACATTTATCGCAAACTTTTACATTGGCACCTTCAACTCTTACATTGAATACTTTACCTTGTATAGTTTTGCCGCATATTTCGCATATCATCTTATCAACAGTTGTTCAAATTAAACGTTTATAAGGGTTTTGAACTCTAATTAATTCTTGGAGATGGTAATCATTATTGTAAGATTTTTTTTAAATATTTCTCATAATAATGATACTCAATGTAGAAAGATTTATAAAGATGTGAAATCTAATACATCTTGTTTGGGGTGCTAATGGTGGACAGTAGTATTAAGTATAGAACAAAAAGGCTTGACGAAGAAGATGTTTATGAAAACGATGTTCAATACAACGATAAAATAATAGAGCGATTGAAACTTCTTGAGATACAAAACAGAAACTTTATAGTAGAAAAAATTAGATTAGAAAAAGAAAATGAGAATCTCAAAAGCGAGTTGCAGAGATTAAACACACCACCATTAATTACTGGAGTTGTCGTTGAGGCCATTGATTCGTCTAAAATTATTATTAAAAGTTCAAGTGGCCCAAAATTTGTTGTAGGTGCTTGTGATAACGTTGATATTAAAGATCTTACACCTGGAGCATTAGTCGCTTGTAACCAGAGAAATCTTTCAATAATGGAAGTGCTCCCTTCTACAAAAGATCCAGAAGTTTGTGGAATGGAAGTCTTGAATAGAACAGGTGTAACTTATTGTGAAATTGGGGGTCTAAGGGATCAAATAAACAAAATTAAAGAAACAGTTGAATTGCCTTTAAGAAAACCGGAACTCTTTGATAAAGTTGGTATAGAGCCACCACACGGGGTCTTGTTACATGGACCACCTGGAAATGGTAAAACCTTAATTGTTAAAGCAGTTGCAAATGAAACTGATTCTACATTCATAAGGGTCGTTGGGTCTGAGTTTGTTAGAAAGTATATTGGAGAAGGAGCTAGGATGGTGAGGGAAGTTTTTAATCTTGCCAGAGAAAAAGCCCCTTCAATTCTATTCATTGATGAAATTGATGCCATAGGATCAAGACGTGTTGATACTGGTATAAGTGGGGATAGGGAAGTTGCTAGGACTATGATGCAACTCTTAGCTGAGCTTGATGGGTTTGACCCAAGAGGGCAAGTTAAGATTATAGGAGCTACAAACAGAGTGGATATGCTAGACCCGGCACTTTTAAGGCCTGGACGATTTGATAGATTAATCGAAATACCTCCACCCACTAAAGAGGATTGCCTGGATATCTTTAAGATTCATTCAAGAAATATGAATATAAAAAATCTAGATTATTCTGAGATAATTAATTTAGTAGAGGGTCTATCGGGTGCAGAAATTAGATCTCTGTGTACTGAAGCTGGTATGGCTGCCATAAGAGAAGACAGGGATTATGTTACTTCCGAAGACTTTAAATGCTCTGTATCACGAATTACTTCATCGGAGTATCAAAATAATTCACTAATTGGAATGTATGGATGAGGAAACCGACAGCGTCTGACTGATGATGAGAGATGGGCGGTCTGACATATTTTATATTTTTTATTCTTTTTCTATAGTAAACTTTATTTACCTTTAATCCTAGTAATATTGGGGATTATTTGAAAGGAGAGGAAATAGCAGATTTGATATTTGGGTATACTATATTTGTTCTTAGTGTAGCGGCAGTATTTTTCTGTTACTATATTGAGAATTTCAGTTAAAATAAATTTCCAATATTCTTTTACTTTTTAACTTAAAATACTATCTAAAGAAGAAGAATATCTGGAGAGATGATAACAAAAGCATCCCACATACTATAATGGTCATAGCTACCATAATAAGCTTCTTTCTTTCCTCAGCCCTCATAAAATTAATTGTTCTATTTAAGATTAAATATGTTTCTATTAATTATTCTAAAATTAATTATTTCTTAGAATTTAATTGTAGGTCTTATTATGGCCTTTTATCTATTTTTAAGTTATATATGGCCTATAAATTAATAAAAAATAAAACATCTCACTAAGGCTTACTTTATATTAGTTCCTTTGATATACTAATTTGGTGATTATATGCAGGAATACAAAAACTCAAAAAAAGTTCCTTTTCCCCTATTGATTGAAAAGGCGATAGAACATGCAAATGCTGAAAGAAATGATAAGAATCTTGTCTTATCAAACATATTTATAGAAATGGCTAAAGTATAAAAACCTAAAATAATTTTTTTATTTAGTTATGTCAAGCAAAATAAAGGATATCCTGATGTGGGATGAATCACTATTCAGAAATCCCGAAGTTTTTGACCTTAGTTATATCCCTGAGGTTTTTAAATATAGGGACAATGAACTTGAAGCAATATCCCATAATGTTAAGCCTTTGATTAAAGGAGATTTTCCAACAAATACAATTGTTTTAGGCCCAACAGGAACTGGGAAAACTACCTCAGTTAAATTGCTCTTTAGAGACATCATAGAGGTCTCAAATAGCGTCGTGCCAGTCTATATAAACTGCCAGTTTCATTATCGAGAATTTTCAATAATGTCTCAGATCTTTAAAGGCATATTTGGGTATCCTCCTGTAGAAACTGGGAAGCCTCTAACTACACTCTATGAGTACACGATGGGTGAGTTACAGAAAAAAGACAAAACATTACTTGTTGCATTGGATGATGTTGATTTTTTGTTCCACGTTAATGTTGCAGAAAATATTTTATATAAGATTCTAAGAGCACATGAAACTTTTCCGGGAGTTAAAACCGGAATCATTGGAATTGTTACGGATAATGCTTTTTCATTTAAAGTATCTGAAAAAATTAGAACGGTATTCATGCCAAACGAAGTTCATTTTAAGTCTTACTCTCAAAGTACAATAAAGGATATTTTAAGGTATCGTTCCGATATTGGATTATTTCCAGGGGTGATGGAAGAAGAAGTATTAGATAAAATTTCAGAAATAACTTTTGAGAAAGGTGATCTAAGGCTTGGAATAAGAGGAATTAAGGATGCCGCAATGTTAGCAGAACGTCAGGGTAGGAGAAAAATTATCGTTGAAGACGTTGAAAAAGCGATAGAGCGTATCAGTTCTTCCCTACACGTTGAAAATGTGTTTGATGGTTTATCGAAAACAGACAAGAAAGTACTGAAAGTTATAGCAGAAAATTCGACTAAATTTGCAAAAGCGAATGATTTTTTTAATTTGTTAGGGGAGGAAATGTCATACGAACTCTTTAGAAAGTCAATGGTAAAGCTTGAAAATCTTAAAATAGTTGACATTCAAAGGGCACAGTCAAGGGGCCGTGGAAAACAAAATCTTATCCACTTAAGAGTGCCTAAAGAGGCCCTGCTGGAAATTATTAAGGAATAAACTTTAAAAGTATCTTATTGCCTCTTTAGTTCAAATGAAGATACTAGTAACTAATGACGATGGCTATGGAAGAGAAGGAATAAAGAAGCTCACAGAAGTTGCTGAATCTTTGGGGGAAGTAGTCGTCATCGCGCCGAAAGAAAATTGTAGTGGCATTGGCCACAGCTATTCTATATTCAAAAAAATTGAAGTTGAAGGGCTTTACCTAGAGGATAAAAAAAGAACAGATTATATTGTTTCTGGTACACCTGTAGACTGTGTAGCTCTTGCGATAAGACATTTCATGAGAGAAAAAATTGATCTTATTCTCTCAGGAATAAATCATGGGGAGAACATATCTTATGATATATATTATTCAGGGACAGTTTCAGCTGCAAGAGAAGGTATAATAAATGGGATACCCTCTATATCTGTTTCTTCGTCAGATTATTTTAATCCGATGTTTGACACGGCAACAAAATTCTTAGAAATGCTTTTTGATTCTTGGAATTATAAAAAGTTACCAACTGATACACTTCTAAACATAAATGTACCCTCTGTTCCTTTTGATGAATTAAAAGGTGTCGAAGTAACAAGACTTGGTAGGAGAGTATACTATGATGAGCCATTTGAAACAAATAAAGAGGAAGGCAAGATGTACTTCAAAGTTTTTGGTAAGCCTCCAGGTGGCTTTGCCGAGGAAGGTACTGACTATTCAGCAATAAAGCAGAACAAAGTATCCTTAACCCCAATACATCTTGATGCTACTAATCACAATGAAATGAGATCATGGGAAAACGTAGTTAATTTGGAAAAACTAATTGATTATTTTTAATCAGTAATTTTTAATTGCATTAGCAAGCGCTATGGAAGAAATATACTCTTCTTTTGGGGCGGCTCTAGATGTATCCACAATGATTGTATCATCAATAGCTAGAGGATAATACAAAGCTCCGTGGGAGCTACCACAACCAAGATGGATTAAAGTCCTGTAAATTAAATTACCTGAAATACCATCAGGTGCAAGTATAAAATTAGAATTTTTTATTGCATTTTCAATTAATATTTCGGCATGATAAATTCCATATTTTTCTGCCAAAGCTTCTGCTTCAACTATGCTCTTATCGACTCTTTCTGATCTTCCTAAATCTTTTGCTCTGCCACCGGATAGAACAGAGATCTTTGGTTCAACTTTGAATCTTTTCAATAAATCCTTTGCATATTCAATGAATAACTCTTTTTCT
>LNGC01000088.1 GCA_001587715.1 Candidatus Methanofastidiosum methylothiophilum
GGTTTTAAGATTTTTACAGATTCAGGCGCAATTTCGTATACTTCCGATACAGAGTATTTCAATGGCATGGAAGATCAGTATTTGGGATCCAGGGTAATGATACTTAACGTTACAAGACCAAATGGTGATAGAATCCCCTTTCATCTTACAACTGATGATGCAATAAGCATTTTAAAAAAGGTAAAACCTGAAGTGGCAGTAATTACTCATATTGGTTATAAGATGCATCTTAAGGGTGCAGAAGAAGAAAGGCTCTACATCCAGGATAGCACTGGAATAAAAACCTTGATTGCCGATGAAGGATTAAAGATTTATATGAATGGGCAACTTAGCTACCAAGAGACGGTGAAATAATGTTGGATAAAGACTATGACGGTAAACAGATTGAAAAGAAATGGCAGAATTATTGGCTTGAAAAAGAGATATTCAAATTCAATCCAGACACTAAAGGCGAGGTATATGTTCTTGATACGCCACCGCCATTTACTTCCGGTTCACTCCACATGGGGCATGTGATGGATTTTACATGGATTGATTTTATCCAGAGATACAAGAGGATGAGGGGATTTAATGTTTACTGCCCTCAAGGATTCGACTGCCATGGCCTTCCAACAGAGTTAAAGGTTGAACATGAGTTTAAAATTTCAAAAGATGACAAAGAAGCATTCATTGAGAAATGTAAAGAATGGACTGCTCAATGTGTTGACAGAATGAGAAGGCAGATGACCGATATTGGTTATTTCCCTGATTGGTCAAGAATGTACCTCACAATGAGGCCAGAATATATTAAACTTATACAAAAAACATTAATTGATTTTTATGACAAGGGGTACCTTTTCAGAGAAAAACATCCCATACTTTGGTGTCCAAGGTGCATGACCGCCCTCGCAAAGGCCGAAGTGGGGTATGAAGAAAAAGACGGAAAACTTTACTACCTTAAGCTTCCAGTTGAAGGTGGAAAAGAACACGTTGAAATAGCAACAACAAGACCGGAGCTAATGCCCTCGTGTGTTGGAGTTTTCTTCAATCCAAAAGATCCAAGGTATGGAAATTTCAAAGGTAAGAATGTCATGCTACCTTTGTTTGATAGAAAGGTACCAATATTATCTGATGAAGAAGTCGATATGTCTTTTGGAACTGGAATTGTCTATTGCTGCACCTATGGTGATGAGCAGGATATACTGTGGCAGAAGAAGTATAACCTTGAAGTTATAACTTCAATCACAGAGGATGGAAAGCTAAAAGTTGGAAAAGACTATGATGGACTGCCAGTTAAGGAAGCAAGAAAGATCATAGTTTCTGAATTAAATGATTTAGGCCTCCTCATAAAAGAAGAGAAAATGAAGCATAGAGTATTGCTTCATGTCGAAAGAGGTTCATGTAAATCACCAATTGAGCTCTTACCAATGGAGCAGTATTTTATCAATGTAAGGGACTACAAGAATAATCTTATTGAGAACGGAAAGAAGATAGCGTGGTACCCTGAGTATATGTACGATAGGTTTCACGACTGGACCGACTCAATGGATTGGGACTGGATCATATCAAGGCAGAGGGTCTTTGGTACACCTATACCTTTCTGGAAATGTAAAGACTGCGGAGAATTAATGCCTGCAAAAGAAGAGTGGCTCCCAGTGGATCCAAGGTTCGACATGCCAAAAGATAAATGTAAATGCGGTTCAAATAAATTCTTGGGGGAAGTAGATGTGTGTGATTGTTGGGTAGACTCATCTGCAACACCTCTTGCAATATCACTATATAATAGGGATGAGAAATTTTTCAATAAGACATATCCGGCAACTATAAGGCCCCAGGGTTATGAGATAATCAGAACCTGGCTATTCTATACATTATTTAGATGTAATCTTATTACTGGTAAAAATCCTTGGAACGAGACATTAATCCATGGAATGGTTGCTGGTCCTGATGGTAGGAAGATGAGCAAATCTCTTGGAAATGTCATTGAACCAGATGAGCCTCTAAGTAAGTACTGTGCCGATGCATTGAGGCAGTGGGCGCTTCTTGCTTCCAAGGGGGAAGACTTCCCGTTCACATGGAAAGAGATTGAGCATGGCAGTAGGTTTTTAACAAAGTTCTGGAACGTTTCAAGATTTATTGAAATGAATATCTCAGACACAAATACTAAAAATATTAATGTTGAATCTCTTACAATACCTGACAAGTGGATTTTATCAAAACTAACTGATTTAATTAAGCTCTCACGAAAAGAACTTGACGACTACAATTTTGCTCCAATCTTAAAAGAGATTAGAACCTTCCTATGGCATGAAGTCGCCGATAATTACATAGAGATAGTCAAATAGATTGTATAACAATACCAAAAAGGAAGAAGCTGCATTTACCTTGAAAACTTTACTCAGAAACGTAATCGGTTTGATTTCGCCTTACACTCCACACATAACTGAAGAAATATACAATGAACTCTTTAGTGATGAAGGGGCAAAAAGTATTCACTTGACAGAATATCCCTCATTTGAGTTCTATGACTCCGATGCCTTTGAAAAAGGAGAAATTCTAAAAGATATCACTGTTGCAATAAGGAGATATAAGTCAGATTTGAAGATGCCATTAAATTCACCAATAAAAGGTGCAATAGTCTATACTGAAAAAAATATCGAAGAAATATCGGAGGACATCTCAAAATCAATGAATATATCAAATCTAGAGCTGAAAAACGGTAAGCCTGATATTGATGAGAAGATAATTGAGGTAATCCCAAGGTACGACATCATAGGTCCAAAGTTTGGGAAGGATGTTCAGAAAGTTAAGACATTGCTGAGGGACAATATCTCTTCAATCGAGGAGAAGGGCCAGATTACAATTGATGGATTTGGGCTCACTAGAGACTATGTTGAAAGGGTGGAACGAGAGTTCTTCAAGAGTGGTAAGAAAGTAGATGTCATAAAGGACAAGAACTTTATCGTTGAAATCTTATAAAAACCCTTTTAAATTTTTTTTAAAATTTCTATATAATGGTTTATCTAAAGGTAGCTTACAACGGAAGAGAATTTCATGGTTCTCAATCTCAACCAAATGTCAGAACTGTCGAAGGCGATATAATCCAAATTCTTGAAAATGAGGACATCAAAGCGATTAATTATGGCTTTTTATCAAGGACAGACAGGGGAGTTTCTGCACTTTCAAATATTTTAAGACTAGAAGTCGAGGAAGACCTTAATATTAAAAAATTGACTCATTTATTAGAAGATATATGGATATACGGCAAAACTGAAAAATACCTCAAGTTTCCTCTGACTAAAACTTATAGATATTATCTTTTTGACAAGGATTATGATGAAACCCTTATCTCAAAAGGACTTTCTCTGTTTAATGGTACACACGATTTCTTCTCATTTTCTAAATACAATGGAATTGATGATACTAGAAGGACAATTGAAACAAGCTATAGAAAAGAAGGACTTATATACATTTTGGAGTTCAAAGGCAATGGTTTTTTGTGGCAGATGATAAGGCGAATTGTGGGGTCTATAGTTGATTATGCAAAAGGGGATCTAAATGAAAAAGAGATTGTATCTGCACTGAATGGGGAGACTACATTCAACGCAACACCTTTTCCTCCAGATTATCTCCTTCTATATGATATTGAAACAAAATGTGATATGTACTATGATGACTATGTCATAAGGACTTTGAAAAGAAGATTTAATGAGTTGTTTACTGATTTTTCAGCAAGAAGTCTTTTGGAAAAAGAGAGTTTCACTTATATGAGTGAAACAGAAAAACTTATTAATAGAGATTAATCTTTTGATTCTAACAGCCGGGTAGGGTAGTGGTCAATCCTTCGAGGCTCTGGACCTTGAGACGGTGGTTCGAATCCGCCCCCGGCTACTGTTTCTTCTTTGTTTAACCGATAAATATAAATTCTTAAATATGATGTTGGTATTCCTATTAATGAGGCCGGATATGATTACTAAAGAAATATACGACCAGTATCTTGAAAATTTAGTCTCTGGAAACAGAAATAAATGCCGGGAAATTGTAGAGACCCTCATGAAAGCCAATATCGATATTAAAGATCTTTATATCAACCTATTCCAGACCTCAATGTATCAGGTAGGTGATATGTGGGAATCAAATCAAATATCTGTTGCCACAGAACATCTTGCTACATCAATTACTGAAAGTTTGATGACTTTAATTTATCCAAATATTTTTTCTAAAGAGCATACAGGTAAAAGAGCTATTATTACTTGTATAGCAAATGAGTTTCACCAGATCGGGGCAAGAATGGTTGCCGATATATTTGAGATTAATGGGTGGGATGGATATTTTTTAGGTACAAATACACCTATACAAGATTTAATTAATTTCATTGAAATTAAAAATCCTGATTTAGTATGTTTTTCTCTCAGTGTATATTTTAACATAAATGAACTAATAAAGACACTAGAAGCTGTAAGGTCCCAATATCCAAAATTAAGGATAATAGTTGGTGGTCAAGCTTTTAGATGGGGCGGAAAAGAAATAGCGGAAACATATACTAATGTAGTTTATATTGACACATTAGATAAGCTTGAGAATCTATTAAAGGAGGAGATGAATTAATGTTTTTGACCTCCCCTAATGAAATAGTTTATCAATATGTAAAGGAGGGCGCTCCTGTATTATTCCTTTTAGTGAACAACGAAGAAGAAATAATTGATGCTAATTATTATGCATTTAAAATCATAGGTCAAGACATCTTAGACAAAAAATTTTCTGAAATATTTATTGATTTTAAAGAAAAATTAGATCTAGAAAAATTATCTGCCGACTCTTCAAAATCTTTCATGCTTAATGTTAATACGACTACCGGGCTGCCTCAAACATTTTTTTTCAATTTCTATAAGGGTGTAGAGGAAACACTAATCCTTGGAAAGCTGGATATCACAGAGCAAGAAAAATTGAGAAAAGAGATACTAACACTAAACAGTGAATTAAACAATCTAACTAGGGAACTTCAGAAAAGTAACATTGAACTAAAAAGATTAAATGAGCTAAAGAATCACTTTCTTGGAATGGCTGCGCACGATTTACGGAACCCATTAGGATTGATTATGAATTATGTTGAGTTTCTTTTGCTAGCGAATCCTGAATTAAATGAAAAATCAAAATATTTTATTGAAAATATTCTCTCTGCAAGTGAACTTATGAAGGGGCTAATCGATGATTTTCTGGACGTTTCAATAATCGAGTCTGGACAATTTCCCATTGACAAAACCCGTACAGATTTAATTAATTTGTTGATTGAAGGTATAAATAGGCTTGAGTTTAAATCTAAAAAGAAAGAAGTGCTAATTGAGTTTAATTATGATGTAAATAATGTTATTCTTAATATAGACGGTCCTAAAATTAGTCAAGTATTTACAAATCTTTTGTCGAATGCAATTGAGTACTCTTTTCCAAAATCAAAAATACATGTAAATTGTCACAAGGATCAAAATAATATTATTATTTCTGTTAAAGATGAAGGGCAAGGGATATCAGAAAGTGAACAGTCCAATCTATTCAAATTTTTTGGTAAGGCCAGTACTAAAAAAACTGGTGGGGAGAAAAGCACAGGACTTGGACTGGCAATAGCTAAAAAGATCATTGAATCTCACAAAGGTAAGATATGGGTAGAAAGTAAAATGGGAGAAGGAGCAAAATTTATTTTTTCAATTCCAATAGGAGAAGATTAAATGAAAGAAAATCTATTAGAATCGGCAAAAAAATTAAATCAGCCGCCTTTAGAATATGCGGAAGAATTTAATCAAAAAAAAGATAAATTAGCTGCGGAGCTTTCCAAAAGAATATCTTCAAGGGAAGATATAGAAAGACTTGTAGGAACAGGCAACGTTAGCATGATGGAGGACAACAGTAGAAATCTATCTCGGTTCATGGGGTCGCTTTTTATGGGCTATAATCCTGAAGTATTTGTTGAAACTATGATCTGGGTTTTTAGATCATACAGATCTCATGGATTCCAGTTGGCATTTTGGTCAGCAAATGTGGATACTTATGCCGAAATAATGAAAGAAGAATTGTCACCTGAGGCATATAAATCTCTATATCCATTCTTCGACTGGATTATAGTTAACATACCAATATTCACAAAACTGACTGACTGATAAAAAATATTATAAATCCTAAATGGTATATGGGATCAATGGCCAAAACAAAAATACTCTTAGTAGAAGATGACAATAAGGTTCGTGAAGCAACTTCAATAATCCTTAGTGCATTGGATTGTGAAATATTGGAGGCTTCAACTGGTAATGAATCTCTCGAAAAAGTATACGGCTTCAGACCTGATTTAGTGGTATTAGATGTAGTCCTGCCTGATATAGATGGATTTACAATATGCAAAAAAATTAAATCAGATCCAGAATTGAAAGGTACATTTGTAGTTCTCGTTTCAGGGGTCAAGATTTCTTCAGACTATCAAGCACAAGGTTTAGAATCTCTAGCAGATAGTTATATACAACGCCCTTTAACAACAAGAGAGTTCATTGCAAAAATAGAATCAATTATAAGGATACAAAAGACTGAGAAAGCCTTACGAGAAAGCGAAGAGAAATTCAAAACTATTTTTGACAATGCAAAAGATGCTATATACATTCATGATTTCAAAGGTAATTTCATCGAGGTCAACGAAACAGCTTGCAAGCTCTTAGGATATTCAAAAGAAGAATTATTAAAGATGACGCCTAAACAAATTGACTCTCCAAAGTTTTCAAAACAAGTTGATGAAAAAATTAGAGAACTTATAGAAAAAGGAGAGGCCTTTCTTGAAACTGAGCACGTTACAAAGTCTGGTAAAAAAATACCTACAGAATTAAGTAGTAAAGTAATTGATTTTCAAGGTCAAAAAGCCATAATATCAGTAGCAAGGGATATTTCTGTAAGAAAGAAGATTGAATGCGAATTGGAAAAAAGTCAAGATCTCCTACTAGAAACTGGGGCCATAGCAAAAGTTGGCGGTTGGGAGTTCGACGTCAACACAATGAAACAAATATGGACTGAAGAGGTATATATAATTCATGAAGTCGATTATGACTACGAGCCAGATGTAGAAAAAGGCATAAATTTTTTCCCCCCTAAATCAAAGCCGATAATTGAAAAAGCTGTAAACGATGCAATAGAAAATGGAACTCCA
>LNGC01000089.1 GCA_001587715.1 Candidatus Methanofastidiosum methylothiophilum
TCTTCTTTAAGTATTTCAATTAAATCATTTTTTATTTCTTCAGAGCAATTCAATACATCATCGGCAAATAAAAGTGCGAACTCTGCCCATCTATCTCCCAGCATAATTTCGGGACCTTTAGTTAGATTATTTAAGTTTGATTTTGCTCTTGTATCTATCATTTTTTGAGGGTCGTGGCCAAACTCTCTTTGAAGTTCATATAGAGGTGGATGTTGGGCAAGGGAATTCATATTAATATCAATTCCAGTTTGTCTATTATATTTATTGACCAGTCCTTTGAATCCCTTAATCATTAATATCCAATGACCTATCTCATGAGTAATCAGTAAAGGATCAAACGATTTAATATTTTCAAGCCATATTGGCAAAACTACCTTCCCTTCAAACACGCCTGGATATGCGCTATTAATTTCTCCCGGTATATGTTTTAATTCGGAATTATCTTTTCGGTCCCCTATCATTATTTCAATTGGGTATCCAAGTATCTCTCCAGATAATTTTTTCCATAAATCTAAAATTTTTATAGTTGGCTCATCTGCCATTTTTCTTATATAAGTTTCAGGAAAGGGTTTCATCTAATCACCAAAATGCATACTCATATTAATCATTATCGGACTCTCTTACAATTTCAATTCCTTCTTTTACAAGGAATATAAAAATTATTATGCCAACGATCGAGTCAGCCTGCCATAACCCAAAAAAATAATTCGATGTTAATCCTAAAAATAGAGGCAATGATAAGAAAGCACATGCAAGAGTTTCTTTTGAGTCTGCTATAAGAGCTTTACTACCTATTTTTGCCCCAATTGAATTTTTTTGGTAATATAAAAAGGGCATAATCAAAAGTGATGCCAATGCAATAATTATCCCTGCAACGGATGGGTCAGATTTTTCTACAAAAATAAGTTTTCTTATTGATTCTATTAAAACATAAAAACTTAAAATAAAAAATGTTACTCCAACTAGTTTAGTTGCTTTCTTTTCTATTTCATATTCTTCTTCTTCGCCCACAAAACCATGTATTTTTAATCTCCAAATTAGTATGATCCCAGATAAAGACTCAACTACACTGTCAAGACCAAATCCTACCAAAGCAATACTATTTGAGAGACTACCAAAAAGTATTGAAAAAAATGCCTCTCCAATATTGTAAATAACTGTAAAATATTCAAGGAACAGCCCTTTCTTATATAAATCGTCCATAATTCCTACCAATTTAAAATAAATATAAAACTATCTGATATTACATAAATAATGTTCTCACCGGAATATATCAATTAAACGAGAGAATAAAGATAATTTATACTTTGAGTCATAATGATATCCTAGATCAACTGTACCTTTATCAAATTCTTGATTGACAGATGTTGTCTTATTATTCAATTGAAAATATGATGAATCATTTGAACCTGCATCTAGAGCTTTACTTTGTTCGCTAAGATAATACGGGCCATTGGGTCCAGCTATGAACAGAGGATCAAATACTAGAAAATCATTTTCAATAAGTCCATAATTTATTTTGTTTCCCCATAAAAGATTACTATTTTGGAGGATTTGTCCCTCATTGTATATACCATAATTATTATTTGAAATAATATTATTTTGGAAATCTATATCTCCCTTATTGTAAATTCCATAGCCACTTGCGTGTCCATTTGAATCAACTGTGTTGTTGATCAATTTGCCTTTAGAATTAGTTGAATCAAATAAAATTCCTTTCAAATTATTAGCAAATAAATTATTCTTTAAATATAGATCTACTGGGCCAAAAACCTGGATACCTGTATTATTATTAATAAATAATGAATTTTCAACTCTTAAATTTATAATACTTTCTTGAGAAAAAGAATATGTAGTAAGGCTAGATGAATTTGAAAAATTTGAACCTATTATTTCTATATTCATTGCTTTGTAATTAGATGATTTGTTCCCTATGCGAGCCGTTCCTATTTCAGGGGGCGAACTTTCACCATAGTAAATATCACACCTGTTTATTGTCTTTTTATAGTCTCTAATTGGATAAACAGACGAAATGAATGCAATATCCCCAACTTTTTCAAATTTACAATCAGATAATACTAAATTCATTGAAGTATTTGGAATATAATTTTCAAAAATAATACTCTCAGAAGTCTTTGCATTTTTAAAGGTGATTCCAGAGATTGTAAATATCATTGGGTTTGCATTGTTTTGAGTTTTATATATTCTAAAAACATAATCATCAAGGATAATAATAGTTTTATCTGAACCATCCCCGACAATAGGGAGGCTTTTCCCAGATATATTCACATCATCTTTTAGTGTATGGATACCTTCATGAATATAAACAATATCCCAGCTACAGGTATTGTTAGTAACGGTATATGCTATATCATCCCCTGGATAAATGTGGTAAGAAGTTGCATAAGCTGTTTGACCAAAAAATAAAATTAAACATAATACAAATATTAGAGTATTAATCATTCTCTTCATGACTATTAAGAAATAAAGAAATCAATTAAAAAATTAAGTGTAATATATTATAAGTCCAGACATATTATCCTTTATTATAGTATAAATAAGTATAAAACAATAAATATTTAAAACAATTTAGATGTTAAGATATATGCAAGAAGTTTTATCCGCTATTGAAAGAACAGAAAAAGGCATAAAAGTTACATATATTGGACTTCTTGTAAATATTTTCTTAACATTGTTCAAATTAATTGCCGGAGTTCTTGGTCAAAGCACTGCAATGATTGCAGATTCTATACATTCTATTTCAGATACCGCATCAGACATTGTAGTAATATTGGGCTTTCAATATGTAAAAAAGCCCATAGATGATTCCCATAATTATGGCCACGGTAAAATAGAAACTTTGTCAACAGCGGTGGTAGGATTAATGCTTATAGTAGTAGCTTTTTTTATTGTATTTTCAGGAGGCGAGAAATTATTAAGGTCTTTAGAAGGACAACTAATTCCAAAACCAGAGTTTATTGCCTTATATGCTGCCATTATATCCATTATAGTTAAAGAATCAATGTATAGGTATACGGTAAAAGTAGGTAAAGACATAGATAGTTCATTGATTGTTGCAAATGCGTGGCATCATAGGTCTGATGCCTTATCCTCAATAGGAACTATGATTGGTATTGGAGGTGCAATTTTTTTAGGAGAAAAATGGCGAATCTTGGATCCTATTGCAGCTGTATTTGTGAGCATATTAATTATTAAAGTTACAATTGAAATATTACGCGATAGTGTAAATGAGTTAATTGAGACTTCAGTTGACGAAGTAAAGAAAAAAGAATTATTGGATGTAATTTCTAATGTTAATGGAGTAAAAGATTTTCATAAACTGAGAATAAGGCATATAGGGCACTATTACTCCATGAGTATACATATCCTAGTTGAGAAATCATTAAATGTTGTTGAAGCTCATCAAATCTCCGATAGCGTCGAAGAAGAAATAAGAAAATCCTTAGGGCATGAAACAATAATCACGGTGCATATTGAACCTTATCACAAAGAATAAACATTTAGCATACTATTAGAATTGTAATAAACAAATCAAGAGACTATATCAATTGGAGAACTATCTATTGTTTTCAAAATGCCCAATTGAAACTCATAATTTTAATTTATCAAGAAAATAATAGAACAAAGGGCACAAATGGAAAAGTATATAAAATTGAAATCAAAGTTATATGCATGGATAAAAGTCGTATTATTAGTCTGTTTGGAGGTATTATCCTAATTGTAGCTGCTTTTTTGCCATTCTTTTATTTTATTGATGGTTGGTACTCTATATTTGAGATTACATATGCTGTGCTAATGAATTTTACTAATAATTCAGTAATGCAGAACTTTTTGCTCCAGGTAAATCCTTCTTATGGTATGGCAGCAATGATCTTGGCCTTAATAGTCGCAGGATTTCTATTACTAACTATTGGCGGCTTACTTGCAATTTTTAAGAAAGCCGGAGGGTCTATAGCGGGCCCCGGTGGAATGATAGTACTGACTATAGCCGGTTTCCTTTATGCTGGATCGATGCTATTGGGCTTTATAGGAATTGGGTTCTATTTAGGGTGGCTCGGCGCTATTATATGTATTATAGGGGGCGCAATTTCTCCGGATAAAGACAAAAGTAAGATTAATGTTTCTGTTAATCAGCAACAAAATGTAACAACTACCGGCACACCATTAGGTTCAAATCAAAGCTCTGAGAATCTAAAATCTAGTTCTGGAACAAAGTTTTGTAATCAATGCGGATATCAAAACAAGAAAGATACTTCATTTTGTGTTAATTGTGGAAATAAAATATAATCTATTTTTTATTATAATTTTCTGAATTAAAAGAGATTATATTTTCCATTTATTGTTTTACGAATTTCGTAATATTATATCTAACTAAGTTAGGAAAAGGGAAACATTTATTAGTGATTGATATTACTTTTTAACATACTTCCACTTGGAAGTACGAAAACGGAGGTATTATAGATGAAAAGAATAGCACAAATAAGCATTGTATTACTCTTAGTATTGGCTGTTGTTGCAGCCAGTGGATGTACCGGTACGAAAAGCAAAAAATTAATAGAAGAGGGCTATCTCACAATAGGAACTGAAGCACAGTATCCGCCTTTTGAGATAAGAAAGGCCGATGATAGTTTTTACGGTTTTGATATAGCTTTGGGTGAAGCATTGGCAAAAGAACTAGGACTTAAACCAAAGTTTGTTGATACCGACTTTGCTTCAATCATCGCATCATTAAATGCTGGTAAATTTGATATTGCAATGTCAGCAATGACTATAACTGAAGATAGAAAGAAAACAGTCAACTTCTCCGATCCATACTTTGATGCAGGATTAAGTATGGCTGTTCGATTTAACAGTGACATGCAAACTGTTGACGATCTAAAAGGTAAAGTAATTGGTGTTCAACTTGGAACAACAGGCGACCTATATGCATCTGAGCTCAAAGACATAAAAGAAATAAAAAGATATGCTCACGCACCAGATGCTTTCCTAGACATGAAAAATGGAAAAGTAGACGCAGTAATTAATGATGACGTTGTTAACAAGCCTATTATCGCAAGTGACCCTACATCATTCAAAGTTGTAGGTGGTCTATTAACAGTAGAACAATACGGAATTGCAGTACCAAAAGGTAATGAAGATCTACTCTTGAAGATAAATGCTGCATTGAAAAAACTCAAAGAAAACGGTACATACGATCAGATATATGACCAATACATAGTTAACTGGTCTGAAGAATAAAACAAAAAAGGTGACCAAAATGGTGGGACTCGGATTTCAAATTGATTTATTTGTAAGAATACTCCCAGAATTACTGAGGGGTGCATCTATAACAATACAATTGACTGCATTCTCTGTGGCCATAGGTACTTTAATCGGACTTTTTATGGGCATGGCGAGAATATCACATTACAAGATTTTCAGTGTTCCTTCGGCGCTCTACGTGGAATTTATTCGAGGAACACCACTTTTGGTCCAAATAATGATAGTTTATTAGGATTAAATCTTGACCAGTATACCTCAGGTATACTGGCTTTATCTATTAACAGCGGCGCTTATATTGCTGAGATATTCAAAGCGGGTATTAAATCAATTAAAAAAGGACAAACAGAAGCTTCAATTTCCCTAGGATTAAATTATTTACAGACAATGAGGTATGTAATATTGCCCCAAGCTACTAGAAATATACTCCCGGCATTAGGTAATGAATTTATCGCATTATTAAAGGATTCCTCACTTGTTTCAGTCATAGCTATATCTGAACTTTTAAGAAGAGGTATGATAGTATATTCTAGAACTTATGATGCGTGGACACCGCTTTTAGGTGTTGCTTTAATTTACCTTTGTATAACTATACCACTGTCAAGAGCAGTCCAATACATCGAGAAGAGGTGGGAAATACATGATTAAAAAGAATCCGACCAGAAGAAAAAAATCAGAGCTAATTAATAACACCTCAAACGGAAACGCAATGATAAAAATGACTCACGTCAAAAAATCTTTTGGAGACTTAGTAGTTTTAAAAGATATAAATCTTGAAATAAAGAAAGGTGAGGTATTAGTCCTTCTTGGGCCTTCTGGCTCTGGAAAAAGTACATTGATTCGATGTATTAACAGATTAGAAAAAATAGACGAAGGAGAAATACTAGTAGAAGGAATGGATATTTACTCACAAGATATGGATGTACACAAACTAAGAGCAAAAGTTGGCATGGTTTTTCAACAATTTAATCTTTTTCCACATATGAGAGTAATAGATAACATAACACTCTCTCCAACTCTAGTAAAAAAAGTTTCTAAAAGTAAAGCAAAGAAAGAAGCATTGGAATTATTAAAAAAAGTAGGCCTAGATGATAAATACAACTCATATCCTCATGAACTCTCAGGTGGCCAGCAACAAAGAGTTGCAATTGCTAGAGCACTTGCTATGAATCCAGATGTTATGCTGTTTGATGAAGTAACATCAGCCCTAGATCCAGAACTCGTAAAAGGTGTTCTTGAAACTATGAAAGAGCTTGCAAAAATGGGGATGACCATGATAGTTGTTACTCATGAAATGGGTTTTGCAAAAGAAGTTGCAGATAGAGTTATTTTCATGGATGAGGGTTACATTATAGAAGAGAATGAACCTAAGGAAATATTTGAAAATCCCCAGAATCCAAGAACTCAGGCATTTATTTCAAAAATATTATAATAAATTTTTTATTTAGAGGGATTTATGAAAAATAATAAATTAATAATATTTTTAATATTAAGTCTTATAGTTTCGACTTTAGGTTGTGTGAATCAGGGTGCGAGCAGCAATTTAGAAAATAAAGACATATTGTATCAATACTCAACAATTGAAGCTCTTATGGAAGGAATTTATGACGGTAACATGACTTTTAGCGAACTTAAAAAACACGGAAACTACGGCCTTGGAACTATTAATTCTTTAGATGGAGAAATGATACAAGTTAATGGAGAATTTTATCAGATAAAGGTGGACGGAATTGCATATCCCATTGCAGACAATGCAAAAACCCCCTTTGCAATAGTAACCTTTTTTGATATAGATAAATCAATTAGAATAAGCGACAC
>LNGC01000090.1 GCA_001587715.1 Candidatus Methanofastidiosum methylothiophilum
CGCATCAAGTTTTTCTGATTTTGCACCTGCGACACCCCACATCTTAAGCTCTTTCGTGTCTGTATAGAGCTGGGTCGTATCGTAAAGCTCGCTTATGAAGCTGTCATTACAGTAACAGCCGTCAGCAAATAATCTAAGAGAAAGAGAATCCCTGTGGCAGCACGACAGTGCCCCGTTTATCTTTTCAAACTGGGTGAAGTACCTCCAGAAATCTGTCTGTGTAGACTCATTTGGTGGAACCATTTCATCGCCACAGACTTTTCGAATGTTTTCCAAAAAAACAACTGAGTCCTTGTTTGACTCGTTTAATTTTTTGAGTTCATCTAAGTCCCTTGCAAAAAAGATGTTTTTTATGGGAAGCGATGTTTTTATTTTACTATTCTCAATTTCAATTTTTAGTTCGTTATAATTTTCTTCAATCGATTTCTCAGCCTTTGAGGCATGAGCAATTATGAGGATGTTTGACCCTGGCTCTTGGTGTTTTCTTAGATTGCAGATCGTCTCAACGGCCTGCTCCATTCTAACTGATGGGCCGGGTGGGCCATTAATGTCTGTTCTGAAATAGGCCGTTCCCGTCGTCTCAGGAAGATCCGAAAACCCAGCAAAAACAAGATCGTGATGTGGAGTTTTTAATATCTTCATGTTCTCCCTCTGTCATTAAAAATGGTGAAAAATTTATAAAGGTATTGTCAAGTCTTAACTATTGTAAAATAGAAACAATTGTTATCTATCTAATTCTTCTAATATAGACTTAATTGATTTCTTTAGAATTGGGATGTCCTTCTTTGCAACTCGCCAGACCTCTCTGATATTAACATTAAAATAATTGTGAACAATTTTGTCCCTCATACCAGCCATACCTTTCCATGGAACTATAGAATATTTGTCTTTTAATTCTGTAGAGATATTTTTACTGGCATCGCCTATAATCTGAATCTGACGAATAACTGCATCAGAGGCCATAGAATTACTTTTGAATTCTATATATTCGATATTATTTGTGTAGTGTTCTATTTTTTCTATAGAATCTCTAATATGAAGCAAATATACCTTATCCTCTTTGCTCTTCATATATCACCACAACTTCTCTCATGACCTTATCCTTAATATATGGGCTCAAAGCTTCTTCAGTCACTAGATCAATTTTTTTACCAAGAATTTCGGATGCTTCCTGCTCAATAATCACAACGTCAAGTAAGCTCGGGTCCCCACTAAATTCTACTAAAACGTCAATATCGCTATCTGGCCTTTCATCGCCTCTTGCAGTTGAGCCAAATATCCCGATTTTTTTAGCACCGTGTTTTGTTAGAAATGAAACAAGCGTTTTGTTTCTTTCTGAGGGATTCATAGATTATTATATGTTTGTCTTGTATTTATAGATAATGGTTTAAAAAAAAGGAATATTGCCATATCACATATGGACTCTAATTTTCTTCCGCTTTCTCTTCCAAGACCTTCTCAGTATATCTACACTTTGGGTAGCTAGAACATCCTATAAAAGGGCCATAGAAGGATTTCTTTATTATTAGATTCGCCCCACATCGTGGGCAGTTTTTCCCATCCATGGGCGCCGAATAGTTGTTCTTTGAAGGACACTCAAGATTTATACAGACTGTTTGTGGTCTTGACCTTTTCCTTGTTGCAATCACAACAGGAAAGCCGCATATCTTACATTTGTCTTCTGTGGGTGTAACAAGGCAGTTACTTGGCAGAGAAAATGTTGCATTGCACTCTGGATAGCGCTGGCATGCTATGAAAGGCCCAAACCTTCCCGTTCTAATGAAAAGTTCTCCCTCTCCGCACATCGGGCAAATGCCGACATAGTTTCTCCGTCTCTCTTCTCTTTCAAGGTAGACCAACAACTCCTTTCCAATATCTTCTTCTTTTTCCTTAAACTTTGAGAATATATCTACCAGTTTTTCCTTTGCCTCTGAAAGTATATCTTCCTTTGTTATCTCATTTTCCTGGATTTTTTCCATCTGCTCTTCAAAATGCTTTGTTAGCTCAACAGATACTATATCTGGGCAGTATTTCTCTAAAGTTCCGACTATGCCCTCTCCCAGATCAGTTACAATTATCTGCCGCCCATCTATATAATTTCTATCGTATAGGATGTCAACTATGTTGGCTCTAGTAGCTTTTGTTCCGATACCAAGCTTTTCCATTTCTGATACGGCAGATGATGGATTATAACGTGGCGGTGGCTTTGTAGCCTTTTCTTCCTTCTTAGGGGATATCTTTTCTATTGTCTCTCCTTCAGAAAGCTCTGGCAGAATTACTTCTTCAACTCCAGAATAATCACCATAATATTTCAAAAATCCTGGGTCAATACCAACTCTGCCACTAGCAAAAAATGCGTTGCCGTTTACATCCATCTCTACTGAAATAGATTGGTAGATGTATGGCTTTGCAAAAACTGCAAAGAATCTCCTTACAATTAGATCATAGAGTTTTGCCTGGTCGTCTGTTAGTTTCTTTGGAAGTTCTCCTGTTGGGTGAATTGCAGGGTGTGCAGGGTCGTCCTTTTTCCCCTCAGTTGGGATGAGTTCAGTTTTTAGTAGCTCTGCACAATGGCCGGAATAATCATCAATTTTCTTTAGTTTTTCTACAATACTCCTTAAATTAAGACTATTTGGATATTTTTGAGAAGAAGTTCTTGGATATGAAATTAATCCTGCTTCGTAAAGTGACTGTGCAATGTCTTGGGTCCTTTTTGGTAAAAAGCTAAAGTTCTTGTAAGATTCTTTTTGGAGAGTGCCTAGGTCAAAGGGATGCGGTGGATTTATTCTCTTCTCCTTCTTTGATATCTCCTTTACTATAGCAGGCTTATTCTTAATATCTTTAAATATGGCCAAAGCTTCTTTTTCATCAAAGAACTCTTTTTGGTAAGAAGCCTTGACGGAGATGCCATCCTTTTTGAACTCAATAAATAAAATCCAGTAAGGCTCTGATACAAACTGACCTATTTCAATCTCTCTCTCTAATAGAAATTTCAATGTTGGTGTTTGGACCCTTCCAGCAGAAAGTGTGACATACCTCCCAGAGACTTTTTTCAATGATTCAGTCATAGCTTTAGAAGTGTTTATTCCATAGTACCAGTCAAGGACATGCCTTGCAAGACCGGCATTTATCATGGGATAATCTGGGGGATTAAGATTTTCATAGGCGGAGATTATTTCGTCTTTTGTTAAAGAAGAGAATTTCATCCTAAATGATTTTGAAATGTCTGTCTTTGCGCCGTAGGCGAGTGCGTTATGCCCAATAACGGAGCCCTCTATATCATAGTCGCATGCATTTACAAATGTGTCCATATCTTTTGATATGTCTTCTATGAGCCGTACATAAGGCTCGACATATTTACTTTTCTTACTATTCTTGAAGGTCTCAACCCACTCCACATCAAAAAAAGGGTAATCTCTTATGGGTGTCCTCTGTCTAAGTTTGTAAAGGTGACCTACAGCAGAAACGACATAGATTTTATTGTCGCCTTCTTCCACTTCATAGTATTTTACACCCTCATACACGTTTTTTTTGGCCTTGCCGAGGAAGTTTGCAATCTTTTCGGCTACATTAGGCTTTTCGGTCAATATGAGGGTATTCATTGGAAAGGGAAAAAGAACTCGACTTATAAGGCTTTTCAAATGATTTGCAATTTGTGTCTATTACGGATTCGGCAAAATCTTATATAGGGGCTTTATATTGTTTTTATACCTTGGTGATTATATGGAGAAAAAATACCTTATTGCAGGATTTATTATTTTTTTAGTTACATTAACGCCTGTCTTTGGCCAATACCGAAATATTTTTTGGGAGCAAAGATATGATGGCGGCTTAAATGATATGGCCTATGCAGTGGCCGTTGATTCAAAGGACAATGTTATTGTTACTGGAACATCTCGTGATATAACTCGAAGAGACCGTGATTTCTATACTATTAAATATGACAAAAATGGAAATGTAATATGGGAAAGAAGGTATGACGTTGCAACAAGAGACGAGTCATACGGCGTTGCAGTTGATTCAAAGGACAATGTTGTCGTAGTAGGAACTGCGAGTGGCAAGTACTTCATAATTAAATATGATAAAAATGGAGAACTTATCTGGACTAACTCACCGAGTAGAGGAAATGATGATGTTGCATATGGAGTTGCAATAGATTCACAGGATAACATACTTATTACTGGCAGGACAAAAATAGTTGTATACAATTATTATACCCTTAAATATGACAAAGATGGAAATATGCTCTGGAGGGTAATGTGGACAAACGGCGAGGATGATGTTCCTTATGGGGTAGCTGTAGATTCAAAGGATAATGTCATTGTTACTGGATTTTCAAGCAATGGTATTGACCACAAAGGTAGGGGAGATTACACCTACTACACCTTCAAATACGATAAAGATGGAAATAAACTCTGGCATGGAAAATGGGCAACATCTTACCCATATGCTGAGGCTTATGGAGTGACCACAGATTCAAAAGACAATGTGATAGTTACAGGATTTGTAATGATAGGTAACAAATATAACTTTTATACGATAAAATCAGACCCTGAAGGAAAAATCATATGGGATAGGGTCTTTGACAGAAGTAATTACGACAGGGCATATGACGTTACAGTTGACTTAAATGATAATGTCATTGTTACAGGAACAACTCAATCTAATGGAATACACTACGGCTTTTGCACTATAAAATATGACTCAAAAGGTACTTTTATTTGGGAAAAAATATATACTCATGACAGAAATGACCAGGCAAACGGCGTTGCAGTAGATTCAGAGAACAATATTATTGTTACAGGTGGCTCTGATGAGGAAACCTGGGAGTTCCTAACAATTAAATATAGAAACAGATAATCTATTTTTTTATTATCCCTATATTTTCACTTTTTATTATTTCATTATAGTTTTTGTATCCTAATATAGGCTCTATTTCGTCGGTATTTTTACCTTTAATTTTATCTAGCTCTTTTTCTGTATAATTTGTAATCCCTTTGGCGAAAATTCCACTATCAGTTTCGATTGATACGATATCACCAGCATCAAATTTCCCTTCAACATTAACAATGCCCCGTGGCAACAGGCTTTTGTGATCCAAAAGGGCATTTTTTGCACCTTCATCCACAAAAATCTTGCCTTTTGGCTTTGCAAGAGTAATCCATCTTATCTTGTTTTTTTCAATATTTTTAGTAGGTATGAAGAGAGTCCCTATATCTTCTCCAGCCATAACCCTTGTTATTAGGTCTTTGTCTTCACTTGATGCTATTATCATAAAACATCCAGATTTTTGTGCTATCTTTGCAGCCTCTAATTTTGTTTTCATCCCGCCGGTGCCTTTTTCTCCAGCACCACCTCCAAAGCTTTCAATTTCTGGAGTTATCTCATAAATAATGGGTATCTTCTTGGCATCCTTTGATTTCTTGGGATTTTTTGTATAAAGGCCGTCTATATCGGTCATTAATATTAATAAATCTGCTTCAACTTTACTTGATACCATGGCTGATAGAGTGTCATTGTCTCCAAAAGTTTCACCGATCTCATGAACGCATATTGGGTCATTTTCATTTATAATGGGGATAACGCCAAGCTCTAACAAGACTGACATACTGTTCCTGAGATTTAGATAAGTTTTTCTATCTGAAAATGCATCATAAGTCAAAAGTATCTGGGCAACTTTAAGGTCAAACTCTTCAAAGACTTTGCCCCACTCGTGCATTAAAATACTCTGACCAACAGCAGCAGTCGCCTGTTTTATAGGTATTGATTTAGGGCGTTCTTTTAGCTCTAAAATTTCGCAACCTGTGCCTATGGCACCAGAAGAAACAAGGAGTATGTCTTTTCCTTGCATTTTTAACATTGAGACTTGCCTTGCAATATCTCTAGCAAAATCCTTGTTAAACTTGCCATCTTTAGTGGTAAGGCTTGATGTTCCAATCTTTACAACAATTTTTTTTACTGCTTTGAAAAGCTCTCTTCTGTCGGTCATTTTATTCCTTCTTAAGTTATTTTAAAGAGTCTTTGAATTCTTTGCCAATTTTTTTATGGGTATACGTTTTTGCATTTTTCCCAACGTAGTCTGATACTTTTTGTCCATTTCCAACTAAAATATATTTGTAAATAAGCATTCCTTCCATACCTGTAGGCCCTCTAGCATGTATTTTTCCCGTGCTAATCCCTATTTCTGCACCTTTTCCGTATCTGAAACCATCTGCAAATCTTGTAGATGCATTTAGCATTACAGATGAGGAGTCAACAAAATTTAGGAAGTAATCTGCTGATTTTTTATCTTCTGTTATTATGACATCTGTGTGATGGGAGCCATATCTATTGATATGTGAAACCGCTTCTTCTATAGAATTTACAACTTTGATTGAGATTATCATGTCATTATATTCAGTTGACCAGTCATCTTCACTTGCCCTATTAACACCCAAATTTTTTAGGATATCAAAGCTTTGATTGCAGCATCTCATTTCTACATTTGCTCCCTTGTATAGCTTCCCGATTTTTGGCAAAAACTCTTTAGCAGATTTTTCATGTACTAGGAGTGTTTCAATAGCATTACACACAGCAGGGTACTGGGTCTTCGCATCAAAACATACATCTAATGCTTTTTTCTCATCATAATTACTATCAACATAAGCATGGCATATACCGTCTGCATGACCCAACACAGGAACCTTCGTGTTAGACTGGACGAACTTAACAAACTCATTTGAACCTCTTGGAATGATAAGGTCTATAAATTTATCAAGCTTTAACATCTCAGTTACATCTTCTCGTTTTTCAAGCAGATGGAAGGAGTCCTTGGGGATGACTTTGTCATCAACTGAATCAATCAAAATTTCATAGATGGCTCTATTCGTATTTGCAGATTCTCTGCCCCCCTTCAAAAGAACACAATTACCACTTTTTAGTGCAAGTGAAATAATCTGGGGAACAACATCAGGTCTTGACTCAAAGACCATGCCGATTAAGCCAATAGGAGTTGCAACTTGATAAAGTTCAAGGCCAGAGTCAAGTTCAATGGCATTTAGAGTTCTTCCAACTGGATCATCTAATTTAATAACGTCCTTAATCCCATTTA
>LNGC01000091.1 GCA_001587715.1 Candidatus Methanofastidiosum methylothiophilum
TCATTTTCATACTTGTCATCATCCTTGAGCCCTATATAAGAACCATCTGGAAGCATAAAGAAACAGAACATATTTATTAAAGGCTTGTTAGGTTTAAGGCCAATTCTCATAAAAGCGCATATGTCATTTTCCTTGTCATAGAAACTAAAGTAAAAGCTTTCATTCCATTCAATATGGTCTCCTTTAGGGTGAACTATATCGGTATCCATTAAGGTTCCTCCACTAGGTAGATTACACCCTCGTTTCCATCAATCTTTACTTTTTGACCATTTTTAAATATCTTAGTGGCATTGCTGACAGCTGTTACCGCCGGTATGCCGTATTCCCTTGATACAACTGCACCGTGAGAAAGTATCCCGCCAGTTTCAGTAATAAGTCCCCCTATCTTAGAAAATACTGGGGTCCAGCCTGGGTCGGTATTGGAAGTAACTAAAATCTCTTCATCTTTTACTTCAGGAAGCTCCCTTATAGATTCAACAACTCTGATTATTCCAGATGCTATTCCTGGACTTGAAGAAGTTCCCGTCACCTTAACTAGATTATCCTGTCTTTCAATACTATCATCAAACTCTACATTGCCCTTCAAAAATTTTGGTGGTAAAATACTCTTGTATTTTTCAAATTCTTCTTTTCTCTTGTTTATTGTATCTTTATCTATTATAAGGTCTCCTTTCGAGATATCAAATATCTCCTCTTTAGAGAAGAAAAATATATCCATCTGTGAATCAATAAGGCCTCTCTCTAAAAATCTTCTTCCGTATTCCATGAAAAGTCTTCTTTCCCTTGTTAGCTCGTGGTCAAGATAGAACCTTTGATTTTCCCTGAATATTAGATATCTCTGAGCATAGTTTAATACTTTGGCGAATACTGGTTTTTTTATAAATCCATTTTTTGTCTTTGAAACTGCATCAATAATCTCAACTTCAGCTTTCAGTCTTTCTTCCCTCTTTCTCTTTTCAACTTCTTCCAAATCTACTTCAGCTGAATCCATAAGGCTTTTCAGAACTTCAGTCACAAGCGATGGGTCATCAATCCACCTTGGGTAATAAATCTCTCTAGTGTGGGAGCGGTGGCCGTAGTCGTTCATAAACTCGTTGAACTTATATGAAAATTCTTTTAATTCTTCGTCATTATCAAGCCTATTTAAAAATTCTGAAGAAGGTAATTTGTTAATTAGCTCTCTTATATTTTTATCTTTCTTGGCTTCTTTTGCAAGCTTTGTAATTGCGATATTTGTCACAATAGTTTTGTTGTCAGGAAGGCCAGTGATCAACTTTGAATATAGTAATCCAGATTTATCACCGAGCCAATCTGTTAGCCACCTTTTAAGAATCAAATTTGATCCTATGCTGTGTGTCACCATGCCGTATCTTATCAATCTATTATGCTTTAGGAACTTCGCCCTTAGTTTTACAAATTCTTCATGAAGTTCTTCATCAGTTAAGTTCCCTAATTCAACCTTGTCAAATTCTTTTATGTAAGCTAAGTAGTCGCTTGCCCATTTGAGATATGCACCATCAGTTGTAGATATTTTTCCATCAGGGTCTAAAATTGCAACCCTGATCTCAGCAAGAATTCTTTTGAATAACTTAGCATCTGCATTAGCAATCCTTTCTTGATCATTTTTAGGGAAATAGTTCAAGAGCTCTTTTGTCCTTCCAATTTTGGGATTATAGGTAAAAACGTCCTCTAATGCCTGTGCATTAAAGTAGACATGGCCTTTATGCAATCTTAAAAGGTCCTTGTCTCGTAACTCCTTGTAACCCATAATTTTGGCCCCTTCCTTGAACACATAGTTAGATAGATTTTCTCCAAGAAGAGAAAAGAATAGAGGTGAAGTTACATCAGCCCAGTATTCATCAGAATAACCTCTAGTCCAGAGGGTCTGATCCTTTTCAATAGTGGTAATACCCCTTGATTGTAAGATAAATATGCCATCTTTTGATACCGCCCATTCTATATCCTGTGGTGTTTTAAAATAAGCTTCAATTTTCTGCCCTAAATTTGAGAGAAATATTATCTCTTCATCAGTCAACGAAGGCATTAGTTTTTTTGAATCTTCAATTTCTGAAGAAACATTTCCACTATCAGAAAGATAAATACCCATAGTCTTATTACTTATTTTTCTCTCAATAATCTCTTTTGATTTTTTTTCTATAGTGTATCTGTCAGGACTCACTATACCGGATACTATGGATTCTCCAAGGCCCCAACTTGACTCAAGTACTATTTTTTCCTTGTCTCCAGTTATTGGGTCTGCTGTAAACATTACACCGGCCGCTTTTGCATTTACCATACTCTGTACAACTACTGCCATGCCGCCTTCAAGATGTGGGATATTGGCGTTGTGTCTGTAACTAATTGCTCTCTCATTCCAGTAGGAAGCCCAACAAAGCTTGATATGCTCTATGACATCTTTTGTTTTTATATTGAGAAATGAATCCTGTTGACCTGCAAATGAGGCTTCAGCAAGGTCCTCTGCTAGAGCAGAAGAGCGTACTGCCCAAAGCTCAATCTTTTTATTTTTTAAGAGTATATTTTCTATCTCTTTTGTTATTGCCTTGTCTATTTTTCCTGACAAGATAAGTCCTTGGATATTTTTTGAGGTAACGACAACGCTTTTTTTATAATCAAACTTTGTAGTTTTCAGGAGTTCAGATATTTTATCTTTGAAATTATTATTAGTAATAAAGTTCTCGTATGCTTCAGTAGTTACCACAAACCCATACGGAACTTGAAATCCTTCTGCACTTAGTAAAGATAGATTCAATGCTTTGTTTCCAACTGATTTATACTCACTCTTCTTGACATCAGAAAAAGATAGCACTACACTTGACATAAAATCCCTTCTTTTTTTTAGTCATTTTGTTATTATACTTATAAAACTTTGTTTTTCCTAACTTAATAGAAACTAATCCATAGACTATCTATACTTTATTTCCATTAAAAATAAATAACTCATTTTATTATTCTTTTTATGCATGCCCCAAAAACTACCCTTTGCACCGTATGTAGAGGCCATAAAAAACTTTGTGGTAGAGGGGTTTGTCCTATACTTGAAAAAAAGAGAATTAGAGAGTCGATAGTGCCTTTAATAAATAAGGATATTTTTGGGGCATCACCGTCGGCATTTTTCGTTGGGGACTGGAACTACCCAAAAGTTTTAGTTGGACCTTTAGTTCCGCCAATCCATGAAGGGACTGAAATATTTGATCTTCCTGAAAATTGGCATGGTAAAGATCTTGATGAAATAATACGATTTAGATCACTTCTAGTAAGATCAAAAGAATTTCTAAACGTCACAGAAGCTAAAAATCCAAAAGGATACTTAGAAAAAAGTCAGGAGATAGTCATGTCAAAAAAACCTGTTGATGTTGAACTCATCCTTAAAAAAACTCCACACTTTGCCCTTGAATTTTCCCAGTTTTCTCCACCCACTGGCCCATCAGGTTTCGTTGAAAGCTTTAATATAACTGAAAATCCAAAAGTTCCTAGAGCTATAGATAAGATTAACTCAGACGATATCAAGGCTTCAAAAGGGATATCCCTGCTTTATGACAAAGATATTCCTGTATCTCAAATTTCAAAACTATTGTCTGCAGGACTTTTAGGGGAGCAGAAGAATAGAAAACTTGTTCCAACTAGATGGAGCATTACAGCAACTGATGACTCTCTTTCAAAGTTTCATTTGAAAAAAGTAAAAAGTTCTCCAGAAATTAATAAATTTGAAGTCTATCATGACGAGGATGTTGGTAACAGATTTCTAATAATTCTATTCCCCTCGATGTGGTGTTATGAATTTCTTGAATGCTGGCTGCCAGGGTCATTGTTCTTAGAAAGCTCTCTTTCTCCAAATGTAATATCAGATTATGAACTTTATGATGGTAGGAAAGAATATGCATCACTTACTGCAGGAGCTTATTACGCCGCAAGATTTTCTGTTACTGAACATCTTTTTGAAAATAGAAGACAGTCAGGGGCCCTAGTGTTCATGGAGGTACACCCTACATATCATACTCCAGTTGGTGTATGGCGTGTAAGGGAGATAACTAGAAAGGCTTTGCAGAAAAAGCCAGACTATTTTGACACTGAAGAAGAGGCTCTAAAGAGGGCTTCAGAGATACTATCCTTAGCCTTTGAGAAATATCGGGAAAAGAGCAAAATTTTAAGTTTTAAACACAGACAGAAAACATTATTTGATTGGATTAATTCATGAGAAAGGCTTTTATCCTTTTTAAAGTCAATAATTCTAGGTGTTTTTATGGATATTAGAGAATTTATCGCTCATGAAAAAGATATTATCAAAATTGATAGAGAGCTAGAAAAATATGAAATGGCAAAGATAGTTCATGAGAATCCAACTAAAATATTGCAATTCAAAGATAGAGGCTATGACGTTTTTTGTAATATCTGGTCTACTAGAGATCGTGTGGCAAAATATCTTAAATTGGAAAAAGCAAATCTTTTGTTTTCACTGAAAGATTCTATGGATAAACCTACACCTTACAAAATAGTCGATAAATGTCCTTTTATCGATAACGAAATTAAGAATTTTGATTTAAGAAAAATTCCGATTCAATACCACTATCCTCAAGATGGTGGCCCTTACGTTACATCTGGTGTAGTTTTTGTAAAGGATGAAAAGGGCAACAGAAACATGTCTTTTCATAGGATGATGGTCACAGGTAAAGATACATTCACAATAAGGATTGTTCCAAGACATCTTTTTGCTATGTATAATGAGGCAAAGGCCAAAGGTAAGGATTTAGAAATAGTATTAGTCATCGGACTACCGCCTTATGTGCTGTTGCCTGCTGCCATGTCAATATCATACGGTATCAATGAACTTGAAATTGCAAATACTTTAAAGATGATGGGCATTGGAAGTGAGCTTACTGCTTATAGGTTCCCTAATGGGATAGATGTACCTACATCTTCACAGTTTGTATTTTGCGGTAAGATAACTCTAGAAGAAGGCGATGAAGGACCTTTTGTGGATATTACTGGAACCTATGACTTTGTAAGAAAGCAGCCAATAGTAAAGATAGATAAGGTATACCAAGCAAAAAATTCATTTTTCCATGCACTTATGCCAGGAGGATATGAGCACTTTCTCTTGATGGGAATGCCCCGAGAACCCATAATCTACGAGGGCGTATCAAAAGTTGTACCAAAGGTATATGGTGTCAGATTGACTGAAGGCGGTGACTGCTGGCTTCACGGAGTTGTATCTATTAAAAAGCAGAAAGAGGGCGATGGGAAGAATGCCATAATGGCTGCACTCGCATCTCATCCTTCAATGAAGAGAGTCGTTATAGTTGACGAGGATATAGATATCTATTCGGATACAGATGTTGAATGGGCCATTGCAACAAGGTTTCAGGCAGACAAAGATCTATTAGTCGTGACCAACGCTGCGGGGTCAAGCCTTGATCCATCTGTCAAAGGAGATGGCACTTCGGCTAAGATGGGGATAGACGCAACAATGCCTTTAAAAAACAATGAAGGATATAAAAGAGCTATTAATTTTCTTAAAAAATAATTTATTATTTTTCTCTTAAAATAATCACTATTGAAATTAAAATCAAAGCGCCACCTATTATTGTGCCGTTGGTAACAGTTTCGTTTAATATGAGATATGCTAGAATACCAGCTAGCACACCTTCTGATAATACTATGATTGAAGCCTTAGTTGCTATAATGTGTTTTAATGCAATACTATAAAGTAGAAATGCACCGGCAGTACACAAAAATCCCAATATAAACAACATAGAAAGTGAGAAAGGAGTAAGTATCTCAGAGCCATAGAAAAATGGTGACATAATAATAGTTGCAAATATGAACATCCAGAGTGTAGTTGTCAGGCCATCATATTTCTTACCAAGCGCTCTTATGCTTATGGTGTAAAGAGCCCAACCAAATCCGGAAAATGTTGACATCACGTTACCATAGAAGTTTGTGGTGACATTTATTGAAGATAGATCATAATAAAATATTATGAATCCTCCAGCTATTCCGATTAACACTGCAAGCGCTGTCTTCTTTGAAGCCTTCTCCTTTAGTAATAATGCAGATACTACAAGAACATAAAGAGGAGCCATTTGCTGCAGAAAGACTGTATTAGCGATAGTTGTAGTTTTGAGGCCAATTGTATATGTATAAATTGTAAAAGACAGCAGTATTGCTGGTACTAAAAGGTATGGAACATCTTTTACATTTATTTTTATATTAGACGATTTTTTCGTGAAGATGCCATAAATTAATAAGACAATAGATGCAAAAAGGAATCTATATGCAACTATCATACCTGAATTAACTTCAGGTATCCACCTTACAGGTATACCTATGAAGCTCCATAAAATCACAGCTAAAAAGGTATATGATACCCCTCGATAATTGTCTTTAGAATCCATTAGATCAAATCTTATTTTTTAATATTTTTCTTTTTTAGGTATATGATATATGCTATGAAAACTATGACAACTATTGATAAATATAATGACCATGGTGGAAGTGATTGTTTTGAAGTATCCCCAAGCCAACTAAAGAGATTTTTTGCAAATTGCTTGTTGTCCATATCTCCTATCTTACCGTTATCAAAAATAAATGAACTTCCTATAACAGCTACTTTACCGTTGCCTTTCTCAGAAACAGCGACTATTATTACATTTTCTCCGCCAAGGGGTTCACTCCCAAGAGCGAATGTGTCGTTGTCTCCTCTAGCTATTACTACAGCTTTATCTTTAATCTCAAGCGAAGCTGGTTTATATAAAATAATTGAATTTATACCTTCATTTATTGGATGTTTTGAAAGATTGTGAATTATTGGTGTGCAACTGCAACCTTTTCTGTTTGTGGGATCATCAGTTCCGTTTTTCATTACTCTGATACCAAAAGATTCTAGAAGAGAATTAATAGATTCTCTTGTTGGTTCAATCATATCCTGTTCATGAGAAGCAAGAACAAGAAGGCTTCCACCGTTTTCAACGAATTTTGTAAGTGCAGTTATC
>LNGC01000092.1 GCA_001587715.1 Candidatus Methanofastidiosum methylothiophilum
ATAATTGTTGTTGATGCTGATACAAAGCTGGAGGTAGACCCACTTATAGAAATAGTAAAACCTTTCGCAGATAAAAATATAATGGCCGTAGCAGGAAATATTAAAATTGAAAATAGAAAAAATATTATCTCTTATTGCCAGGCTTACGAGTACACAATGTCTATGGAAATAGGCAAAAGAATACAATCTCTTTTTAGAACAATACTCATTGTTCCTGGGGCCTTTGGAGCATTTCGAATGAAATTTGTAAAAACAGTAGGAGACTATGACTACGATACTATAACTGAAGATTTTGATTTAACATTTAAAGTTCTAAAAAGGGCTAAAGTATATTTTGCTCCATCTGCAATTGCATGGACAATCTGCCCAGATAAGATAAATGCTTGGTATCGGCAGAGAGTTAGATGGTCAAGAGGGGAAATTGAAACTTTATGGAAACACAGAGATCTTTTCTTTAGAAAACATTATGGATTTTTAGGAATGGCAGCAGCACCCGATATGGTATTGATGGATTTAGTTCTGTTGGGTCTTAGATTTTTCAATTTATTATTTATATTGTTAGTTATGCCAGTTCTATTTACTTTTGATCAATACTTAGAATATCTTCTTTTTTATTCTAGAGTTTTTTTAATGATTTTTTGTTCATACATGATAATTGAAATAATATCTATTCTATCAGCTCTAGTAATAGTTGAAGAAAAGAGAGACCTTTCGTATTTTATACTATCTCCTATAATAATCCTCTTATATAGGCCTCTTTATGCAGCAGTTAGGTTCAAAGGCTATTTAGATTTTATCTTAAGAAGAGATCCAACATGGCGTTAGGTTTATTTATCAATTATGTCTTCTATGAATCCAATATATTCATTTATACTCATTAAATTAATTTTTTCCTCAAGGTTTGCACATTTCATTCTGCATATCCAAGAATCATATGGTTTGGAATTCAAAAGCTCCGGAGAATTTTCAATTTCTTTGTTAGTTTCTATAATAGATCCAGACATGGGCGAGAAAATATCAAGAACAGTTTTAACAGATTCTATTTGGCATAATAATCCAAATTGTTTTATGTTATTGCCCCTTACAGGGAGTTCGATATATGCTATTTCTCCTATTTCTCTCTGCGAATAATCATTTATGCCTATAATACAAGTATCCCCTTCAATTTTCACCCATTCATGTGTTTTAGAATAAAATAAATCATCTCTAAACGAATAAGTTCCAATATCCATTTTATCACCAATTTTTTCTCCGCTGTTTTACTTAAATCATTTTCTGCAAATATTTATTATTCTTATGAGCAAAGATTTATAAATATTATGAATAATTATTCATAAAGAGGTGTTGCCATGAAGGTAGCAATTGCAACTGATGATAAAGTAAATATTTCTCATCACTTTGGAAGAACTCTTGGATTTAGAGTTTTTGAAATAGTAAATAACAAAGTAGTTAGGGACGAATATAGGCAAAATGTTGGAAAAAGTAATGGGCAGTGTGGTAGCTGTGATCATTCAAGCATGATAAATAACATTAAAGATTGTAATTTAGTCATATGTTATGGAATGGGTCAGGGCATCTACAATGATCTAGTTAGCCACAATATTATGGCAGTTATAACTGAAGAACAAACAGTAGAAGATGCTATTAGTTGCCTAATGAAAGATGATTTAGTAAACAGACTTGACAAATTACATTAGCTAAATAATCAATATAATCTAATTTTTTTATTCTTAGATATTATGGTATTACATCTTTAACAATATATTTAAGTAATAGTTCATTTTTATATTTGGGGACGATTTATATGAAACTTGTAGTCATTGGAGGGGGCGCATCAGGCTCACAGGCAGCTTTGGAAGCAAGAAAATTTGATAAAAATGCCGAGATTACAATAATCGAAAAACAAAATTTTCCACAATATTCTTTATGTGGGCTTCCATATGCAATATCTGGCGATATCGATAACTTTGATAAGCTTGTAATATTTCCCAAAGAATTCTATGAAAAACAAAAAATTAATCTTTTGCTTAATAAAGAAATTAAAAAAATAGACGCTCTTGATAAAAAAGTTATCCTTGAAGATGATTCTGAAATAGGTTATGATTCGCTTATTCTTGCAACTGGCGCTATTCCTTGCAACTATAAAATTGGCTACAAATATCCTGAAGGATTATATTTCATAAGAACGCTTGAAGAAGCCATAAAATTATCTAAAAATATAGATACCTCGAAGAAGGCAATTATTTATGCATATGGGTGGGGATGTAAAGCAGGATGTAAAGGTTGTATTTCTGGTAGGATATCTTTAGAAATGGCATACGCATTAAAGAATAGGGGACTTGATGTAACTATAGTCTCTAAGGAAAATATGCCATTAAGACAACAAATAGATCGAGATATGGGTGAATTAGTTGTAGATTATCTGAAGGGCAAGGGCATAAATCTGATAACTGATAAAGCCGTAATTAATATAGCTGGCGAGGATAAAGTTGAAGGCTTGATTGCAGACAATGAATTAATAGATGCAGACATCATCATAATGGCTTCTGGAACTCGTACAAATACTTCATTAGCTAAAGAATGTGGGCTTGTAGTTCAAAAAGGAATAAGAATAGATTCAAGACTCCAAACATCGATTGATAATATTTATGCTTGTGGAGATTGTGCAAGTATAAAATATTTTTTTACAGACGAGCAATTTTCTTCTAGCTTGGGAACAAATGCCGTTAGAAGTGGAAAAATCGCAGGAATAAACTCTGTTGGTGGAAATTTAGAATTGGATCCCTTAGTTAATATAACAATAATGGATTTTTTTGATTTAAAAATTGGGGCGTTTGGTCTGACTGAAGATAATTTATCTAACTTGGGGATAGAATATGTAAAGGCTAGGTACAAAGGGAAATCTAGGGCAGAGTATTATCCTGGATGTAAAGAGATTTTTATTAAAATCCTAGCTTCAAAGGAAGGCGATCTCTTGGGATTTCAAGCTATTGGTGAAGAAGGTATTTTTGCTAGAACACTCGCAGTAGGATTTGCAATCCAAAAAGGAAATAAGATTAACGATTTGGCAAAGATTGAGAATTGCTATAGCCCACCTTTATCTCCAACAATCGATCCAGTTCAAATTTGTGCTGAACTTGTAATAAAGAAATTAAAATAATATATTTAAGTTCCCCATCTTTTGAATAAATTATTTTCAACACCAACTTGATCTAAAACTCTTCCAACTACGAAATTTGTAAGTTCATCTATACTTTTGGGTTTATGGTAGAAAGCAGGCATTGCAGGGAGTATAACCGCTCCTTCATCAGAGAGGGTTGCCATACCTCTTAGATTTATTGAAGTCAAGGGAGTTTCTCTAGGAACAATAACTAATTTTCTCTTTTCCTTTAGGGATACTGCAGCAGCTCTTGTAATTAAGTTATCTTGTATTCCTACGGATATCTTAGAAATAGTTGAAATTGTAGCTGGACATATAATCATGTAGTCAAAGGGGTAACTGCCTGAAGCAACGGAGGCCTCCATTTCACTATTTTTATAAATCCTATAAGCAAATTTATTAAGTTTTTCTAATTCATAATTTGTTTCTTCCTTTATTATTTTCTTTGCACCTTCACTTACTATTAAATGCACTTTACCTTTTAGATTTTCTAATAACTTGATGCCGTAAATTACTCCACTGGCACCAGTTATTGCAAGAATTCCTTCCATATATTCAATATGATTTAGAACTATTAAAGATTTACCTTTCTAAGATAAGGTTACCTATTCCGAAAGTTATATAAGTTACACAAAATGATTGCTTCTATAATATAATCCTTTTAATGGTGAATCTATGCGGATTCTTTTAATACATAGCGACTATTTAGAGTATGAAATTACTTCAAAGACAAAAATAGCTGAGGAGATTGAAGATTCTTTAAAGAAGGGCAGAATGGAAGATTGTCTTTCAGTTTTCGTTGCTGTTGAAATAGGGGATGATGATTCTGTTATTGATAAAACATTCAATGAAATAGAAGAAGTATCAAAATCTGTTAAAACAGAAAAGATTTTTCTTTACCCCTACGCTCATTTAAGCAATAATCTTGCACCTCCTGAACTAGCTGTAAAACTTTTGAAAGATTTAGAAATTAAATTAAAATCAAAATACGAAATAAAAAGGGCCCCATTTGGGTATTATAAAGCCTTTAAAGTATCCTGTAAAGGCCACCCACTATCTGAACTCTCTAGAAGTATAACTTCTCAAGGGGGGGGAGAAGTTGTCTCTGAAGCATTAAAAGCTGAGGAAAGAATTAAATCAAGTTGGTATATACTTGACCCTTCATTAAATCTTATCCCCCAGGATAAATTTGATTTTAAGAATCACGATAGTCTAAAAAAGTTGACAGAATATGAAGTCACCCACTCTAGAAAAGTCGATATGGTTCCACCACATGTAGAATATATGAAAAATCTAGAGCTAGTGGATTATGAAAAAGGGTCGGACCCTGGAAATTTAAGGTGGTACCCAAAGGGCGTTCTCATCAAGAGATTACTTGAAACACAGGTTACTGATAGCATCTTAGACTATGGAGGAATGGAAGTCGAAACACCCATAATGTATAGTATTACTCATCCAATGCTTTCCAAATACCTAAATAGATTTCCGGCAAGACAATATATTGTTAAATCTGGAGCCGATGACTATTTCTTAAGATTTGCGGCATGTTTTGGGCAATATCTTATGAAACATGATATGATTATTTCTTACAAAGATTTACCTCTCAGGCTCTATGAATTAACCCGATATAGCTTTAGAAGAGAACAAAGAGGGGAATTGGTCGGATTAAGGAGATTAAGAGCATTTACAATGCCAGATATGCATACTCTTGCCCCTTCAATGGGAGATGCAACTAATGAATTTATTGAACAGTTTAAACTATCCATGAAATGGATGGACGGACTTGGATTAAATTATGAAGTTGCCATAAGATTTGTAAAATCATTTTATGACGAAAATAGGGATTTTGTTGAAAGGCTAATGTCATTGATTAATAGGCCTGTTTTAGTCGAAATGTGGAATGAAAGACCATTTTATTTTGTCATGAAATTTGAGTTTAATTTTGTTGATTCATTAAATAAAGCGTCAGCCCTTTCTACTGTTCAAATAGATATTGAGAACACAGAAAGATTTGAAATTAAATATTTCGATGAAGAGGGAAAAGAAAAGTATCCTTTAATGTTACATGCATCAATTTCAGGTGCAATTGAAAGAAATCTTTATGCACTTCTTGAAACTGCTTACATTGAATCCAAAAAAGGTAAGAAACCAATGCTTCCACTATGGTTATCCCCTACACAAGCAAGAGTTCTTCCAGTAGGAGAAGAACAACTTGATTATTCGCTAAAAATACTAGAAGAATTAGAAAGGTCAGGAATACGAGTGGATATAGATGACAGGGATCTAAGACTTGGCAAGAAGATAAGAGATGCAGAGAAAGATTGGGTGCCTTATATCATAGTTATAGGTGAAGATGAAATTAAGAATTCTACCTTGAATATCAGGTCAAGAGAAGATTCATCTCAAAAAAATACAACTGTGGAAGAATTCAAAAATAACATTCTAGAGATTGTTAAAGGAAAACCAACAAGACCATTACCGCTCCCAAGAAAACTTTCTTTAAGGGCTAGCTTTAGGTAGGGCTATAACATGGAAAAAATAAGATGTGATGTCTTAGTCGTTGGCGGCGGGCTTGCAGGTTTAAGGGCTGCCATAGAAGCTAAAAAAAATACTAAAGACGTATTAATAATCACAAAAGGGTACGTGGGAAAAGGTGGATGCAGTTCAATCTCTGAAGGTATTTTAAATGCACCACTTTCTCAAAATGATTCTTCTGATCTATACTATGAAGACATAATGAAAGGTTCTGCAAATGTATCCGATCCAAAACTAGCAAAAATTCTTTCTGGGAATGCAAAAAGTGCCATTCTTTCACTTGAAGATTATGGAGTTCAATTTAAAAAAGAAAATGAGAATTTTGCCCTTAATCTATCAGGGGGAAATTCAGTAGCTCGTACTGTAAGGGTAGAGCCACCCAGCCCCGGATGTGGAAGAGTAATTCCCTTGAAATTAATGGAATATGCAAAAAATAATGGTATAAAATTCCTTGAAGGAAACCATTTAATCAAACTCTTTGAAAAAAATGGTAGAGTTGTGTCAGGGATAGTATGTGATGGAAAAAATTTTTTAGAAATCTCATTTAAATCTATCGTAATTGCAACTGGAGGAGCAGGAAATATATACAGGAACTCTACAAATCCTTCTGATGTCGAAGGAGATGGATACTATCTAGGATTTGATGTTGGGGCTTCTTTAATTGATATGGAATATGTACAATTTTTTCCCACCGTAGCACTTAAATCTTATCTAGTTTTGCCATTTATCTTTACTGACGGTGCCATTCTTATCAATAGTAAAGGTGAAAGATTCATTGAAAAATATGATCCAAATCTTTTAGAAAAAACTACTCGGGACATAATGTCCAGGGCTATTTTTACTGAAGCTCTTGAGGGCAGAGGCACTGATGGCGGTGTTTATATATCTTATAAAGAAGTTCCAGATAATATTCTTAATACAAAATATTCAAAAGAATTGGAATTTTTCTTATCCAAAGGTATCGACTTAACTAAGGAAAATCTACTCGTTAAGCCTTCTTGTCATTTCTTCATGGGCGGCATAAAGATAAACGATAAATGTGAAACAAACGTAAAAGGATTGTTTGCTTGTGGTGAAACTGCAGGCGGAGTGCACGGGGCAAATAGACTTGCCGGAAATGCTTTAGCTGAAACTTTAGTATTTGGAGAAATAGCGGGAAAAAATGCATCTGAATTTGCCC
>LNGC01000093.1 GCA_001587715.1 Candidatus Methanofastidiosum methylothiophilum
GTGCTCTACAGTCATTAAGGTGATTATTATGGCAGGACTTAGACCATCAAGAATTGACAGAATGGTAAATAGGCCGAATTATACGAGAAGAGAATATGTAAGGGCAGTTCCTGGGATTAAGGTAGTCCACTTTGATATGGGGGAGCTCGGAAAGAAGTTTCCTTACGAAGTCTACATGGAAAGTAAGAATGCTTGCCAGATAAGGACAAATGCTATGGAAGCATCAAGAATTGCTGCAAACAGATATCTTATGAAAGTACTTGGAAAAACAGGTTTTCACTACAAGATAAGGACTATACCGTTCCAGATTATTAGAGAAAACGCAATGGCATCAGGAAAAAAGGCAGACAGATACGGTAACGGAATGAGACTTTCATTTGGGAAACCTATCGGTTCAGCTGCAAGAATTGACAAAGGACAGAGGATAATGTCCGTCTGGGTAGAAAAAGAGGGAATTGAAGAAGCAAGAATTGCTATGAGAAAAGCAGCTATGAAGCTCCCAACTACCGTAAAAATAGATGTCCAAGAAAGAAATTAATATTTTTATTTAAACTATTCTTTTAATTAAAATTTTAAAATTAAATTAATATTATTTAGGTAGATTATAGTATACTGAGTAGCCATCTGTAACTGCGTAAACATTGTTAAAGTTTCTTTCCGCTAAGAATTTTGCACCGTCAACTGACTTCTGCCCGGTATTGCAATACAAAACGACTTTTTTGTCTTTTGGAATCTGTGAAATCTGTACACCAAGTTTATTGTAAGGAATATTGACTGCCCCAGATATATGGCTTTCAGCAAATTGCTCTTCAGTTCTTACATCAATTAGATAAATATCTTCTTTACTATCGATCAATTGCTTTAGCTGAGATGCGGTCAAAGTTTTGTAAGTTGCTGCTGCAATGGGTTGATTTGTTATTTTAGATATGACTTGAGATGTGTATTGGTCAACTGCCACCTTTGTAAAGTCTCTATCTGAGCCCGCAAGGACGAACACCTTTTGCTTCATCTTAAAGAAGTCGCTTGTCTCGTAGAGAAGCTTATAGTCACCGTTTCTGAGTGTGTTCTGATCAGTTTCTGAAAGTATCCTTTTAGATAGATCCCCCGTATGTTCTTCTGAGTCTGGTCCTCCAAGAATTATTATGTAGTCATATGCAGCGTAACCGCTATCTTTTACTCCAAAGTAGTCAACCATTAGATTGTTCTTCCTAAGTAAAGAAATAAGGTCGGGATTCATTCCAATGTCAATAGAGTTTGCAACGACTGCAACGTTTCCCTGAGCTATTACCCCCGGTAGAAAGCTTAAGGATAGCGTCAATAAAATTAGTATGGAAACTGTTTTCCTTCTCATTTTATCACAGAAGGTAATTTTGAAAATCAAATATAAGAGTTTCTGTTATTAAAAATATAATGTTTAATGATAGTTCTGATTTGATATAATTATCTATTCAACAAAAAGGTAGATTTCTCTTTGGCCTAGTACGCCTAAGTTATTATAGAGTATTAGCTTATATTTGTATACGCCAGCTGGAACGTCAGGACCAATTATGCATTTTGCATTGAAGGATATATTTCCTTTAGTTCTTAAAGTCTGATTTTCTGGGGTGAATACTGCAGATGCACCTTTAGGCAAGCCTTCGACCCTCATATTCACGTCTCTTTGTGTGAACATCCCAAAGTTTGAAATATATAATGTAACATCATGTGTGCCTCTTGGAAATCTAACGGCGCTTACTTTATTTCCATTATATGTCTCCCTAGTGATGTGGTTTCCAGTTATAGTAGATTCACCGTTAAAGCCACTACTGTCAAGTAGTATAAGTTCTCCAATGCTGGCCCTAATAACTCTCAAATCTGGCTTTGTTATGTTTTTTATTACTGCTTCTGGAATTTTTTCTGAAACAAACTCAACATTTCCTGGATTGTCTTTTGTTAAAGCATATGTCTGTTTTATCCAGTCGGAACTTCTTGCAATCTTAGATATTCTGACTTCATCTATTATTCCTTTGAAGAATTTTTGTGAAGCACCATCGGCACCTATGTATACATTTCTATTACTAATCTTCAAATTTCCAGAAATGTCTGTTTCTGCTACTTTTTCACCGTCAACATAAAAAATCATCTTTGACCCATCATAGGTCATTACAAGATAATACCATCTATTTGTCTGTGGCATTCCTTTTCCCCAATCTAATTTAGCGCCTTTGTCTTGTAGAGTAACATGGGCTTGCCAGCCTTTCCATTTATCCTGTCCTAATCCATGTCCATCCCAATCGCCTTTCTGGAGTATCTTTGTTGTTAGATTATTATTATTTGTAGTAATCCATGATTCAAAAGTTATGAAAGAAAGTGTATTAAAAGTTGGATTATTCCCACAATCAATATAGCTACCATCTAACTTAAATTCATCTGCACCGTCTATCTTACCAAGAATATTCTGTTGTACCGAGTGAGATGCCCCGTCATTGTGATTGGATGTTGAATCGGTGCAAGTGCCTGAAGTCTCTTCAAGATGTTGGACCATAAGATAATCACTATCCCATACACCCTCAGGATTCTGTCCTGAAGTGGCATTTTTATTCGCATAGTACATCCAGATAGAAACACTGGGAACTGGGAATTCAGGAATCCTAACCCAAATGTCGGCCTTTGTTGAATCATATGATTCTATCTCATAATCCAAAATTAGAGTACCATCAGCATTCGTGAATCTAAGATCTTTATAGTCAGGTTGCATACCTTCCCTATAAGGGACGTTTATGTAAGCGGGGAAGTTAATAAGAGTGGTAGAACCGGCATTTACTATAGTTATCTTATCTCTATATGCCCAGTTATTATCCCACCAAGCTGGATCGTCTGCTAAGGAAGAAGTGATTGAAGTAAAAGTAAATATTGTTAAAATTAGTAGAATAAAAAATGATTTCTTGACTCTAATTCTATTTGGTAAGATGTTCATTGCGAAATATTCTCCATTGGCTATTTAAACATTTGGAAAAGAAAAGTTGAATAAAAAAAAATAAATTTTATTATTCATCTAAGCCGTTTTTCTTCTGGAAGTTCTTTGCAATTATGCTCATTATTGAATTTATTGGAATATTTCCTCGCTTTTCCCAAGGATAATAATTAACATTAGCCGATACTTTATTATGTATATACCCAGGCCCTGCATTGGTACCCCACCAATTAAATCTTCCATCGACTATTGAAGGAGATTTTGCATCGCCAATATCTGGACGAAATGTTGAAGTAATACCGAATTCATCGTTATCTATTATGTCGTTATAGTTTGCTACAACTACTATAGTAACTGGATCTTGAGCTTCTTCAACTTCAATTCCATTATAATTCTCTTTAATTACATTATTTGTTATAGTCGCTGCTTTTGAACCTTCTCCGTAGAATGTATGGACATATATTCCAGCTGAACTCCATCCCCCCCAAGTACCTTTACATTTTGTAATGGTGTTTCCTTTAATGACCGCTTGTCCTCCATTTCCAACTTCAATCCCATAATCGATGAAAGATATTCTAGGATCAAGAGTGTCTGGTACTCCCGGCCCTTTGCCGGTATAAATGTTGTTTTCTATGTTGGCCATGCTGCCAGTTCCGCAAAATATCCCAATTCTACCTATATTCGAAAAAGTATTGTTCTTGACATTAACCGTGTTTGAAGTAGTTGGATAGTTGGGAGCGTACATGCTTACTCCTCTACCCTGGGGTTCTCCTTTTTGACCTCCACTTCCATCGGACTCAAGAATATAGTATTGAATGTTTTTAAAAACACAGTTTTCAACAGTTCCAGAACCTTGGAAGTAGAGACAGATATTAACTTTTCTATTTGGATGATCTCCGTCAAATGTGATATTTTTAAAGATAACATTATAACCCTCTAGAACCAATAATAATGCTCTTCCATTTCCACTTCCCCCAGTATCAAAACTAGGTTTTATGGTAACAGTCTCTTTACTTGCTCCAACTATTGTTAGATTTTTATTGGGTACAATTTGGGTTGTAACTATATATATTCCTGGATTCAAAAATAAAGTATCACCTGAGGAAGCAGAAGCAATGGCGGCTTGTAAAGTCCCAGTACCAGGATTTACATTAATAGTAGCAGCACTAACAGGATTTATTACCGTCAATATAGATATTATTAATAAGATTCCTATGATTATAGATTTAATTTTTTTCAATTTAAATTCACCTCTATATATTTTATAATTACATAGTCATGCTTTTTCCCTATATATAAGAATATAGAAAAAAATAGGGAAAATATGGAAAAGAATATGGAAATAGGGAAAAATCAAAGAAGTTTTTTCCCTTTTTCAGTTACCTCTAATCTCTTGTTTCTCCCTTTTCTATGCACGATTATGTATCTATTAGATTCAAGATATCTGACGTTTTTTCTAACAGTTGGTCTTGTAATAACTAGATCCTTCCCAAGACTGGAATAGGTAGGATTTATTCCAAGTTTATTCTGATTCAGGATGTATTTGATTATCTCAATCATCTTGTTATTCAATGCGTCTGCACTTTTTGTTACAATCGGTTTAGTTTCTTTTTCTATGAGTTTTAGTTGTTTTGGGTCAACTGAGTCTTTGTCAATTGAAAGGATAATGATGTTGTTCCCAAAATAGGCAATGTCCCTAAGTTCTGTGATAAAATTATAGGTATCAATGAACCCGTTTTTAATAATGAGATAATCTATACTGTCTATTAAAATAACACTATTACATTTAATACCCTGAAAAAACTCTCTAAGGCTTTTCAAGGTATAGGGGAGTGTATTTTTTCCTTTCCTTGATGAAAGCCAGAAATAATCAAACTCAATATCTTCTATTTCAAATTGCTCTAGTTCGCTTCGTGATATTATAGTTCCTTTATAGCCTATATCTATAATCTCTCTAAAAGCTTCAAATGGTAACAAATTAGAAGGCTCTTTTGAGAAATATAGATTTCCTTCATTTAACTCATACTTTAATATCTGCTTCTTTAGACCATCCTCTTTTATCTTCTGTTCAGTTATGTCTCTTAATGTGCAAATTACTGATTTTTCTCCTTTGATTTCAAGAGTTGTTAAATTGATTTCGGCAGGAAAAATCTGGCCTTTATTTTTCATGAAATTTGCTTCCATGAATAGATTTGGGTTTTCAAATCCATGGCTTAGGCTATATTGTAATCTCTTTGTTTCAAGCGGTGCAATCAAATCATAAATACTCATTCCTATTATCTCGTCTTTTGAAAAATGGAACAGCTCTAAACTAGAATTATTGGTATCTTTGATGAATAGATCTTGGTCTAAGATAAATATAGGTTCATATGCCTTTTCAAATAGCGTCTTAAACTTAATCTCAGAAAATTTTATTTCTTCAGCAAGTTTTCTCTGTTCACTAATATCGTTTCCTATGGCCAGTATATTAGTGAGATTACCGTCCTTATCAGGTATTTGTTTATTGGACCAGTTAATCCATACCCTATCCCCGTTCTTTTTTATATTTTCATTGATGAATGTTCTATAATCTTTTTCATTTGTACATATGTCTCTCACAACATTTTTTAAATTACGGCCATTTGACTCATGCTCCGGGACGATAGTTTCAAAGATGCTCCTACCAATTATTTCATCTCGAGAGTATCCAAAAAATGATGCCCCATATTCATTTATAGATAGAATGATACCGTTCTTATCAAATTTACATATGATACTGTTTGCAGATTCAACTATCTGCCTATACTTTTGTTCACTCTCTTTCATTGCTTCCTCGGACCTAATCCTAGCAATTGCTCCACCAAGCTCTTGAGATAATGCAACAAGTATTTTCTTTGATAGTGCTGGGATATCATCTTTTTCATGGCTACCAATATTAAGGCTACCAAAAGGTTTGCCCATATGGAAAAAAGGGATTATGGAAAAAAATTTCAAATTCTCTTCGTTTCTTAAATTATCAAGCATTTCTTTAGAGATTCCATTTGTAGATTCATCGCCATTTACAAATAGTGGGCCTCGTATAAATTTAGATTTACTACTGACGTTTTCAAAAAAGCTAAGTGTCTTGTCTGAAATATTTTTAAAGCATTTAAGTTTGAACGTAGAAGTTTTTTCGTCAACTATGTATATACCGCCACAGTCTACATCCCCAATTTCAAGTGCTGTTTTTAATACATCTTCAAGTGCGGAATCCAAGGTATTTGTCTGACATATCTTTGAAGATAGCTCTGTCTGGAGAGACAATATTTTCTCAGCCTTTTTTAAATCAGAAATATTCCTGACTATTTGGATAACACCTGTAAGTGTATCATCCTTATAGATGGGAGAGGAACTCACCCTCACAGGAATTCTTTCCCCATTTTTCTTAAAATATTCCATTTCGTAGGTAAAGACCTCTCTATTACCCTGCATCCTCTTGATCTCAAGCTCTTGCATTTTTGGATAATACTCAGGAGGAACATTTTGGGCAACGTTCATGCTCAAAAGCTCTTCTTCAGAATATCCAGTTTCTTTTACGCTTGCCCTATTGATATATGTGACATTGCCTTTTAGGTCATGTATGAAAATCATATCTTGGGCTGCTTCTATTATATGGCCATAATATTCATTGTTCTCGCTATAAGTTGCCTCATTGAGTATCTCAATAGATTCAGATATTTGTTCAGGTTTATCCTTAGCAGATTTCATCGAAGCCCTCACTTTTAAATTTTAAAGTTATTATGGTGCCTTTAGGCTTGTTGTCAGTGACTTTTATGCATCCTTTGTGTTTTTCCATAATCTTTTTTGCGATATAGAGCCCAAGCCCTGAGCCTTTATTAGGGCCATAGCTAAATCCCTCTTCAAAAAGATTTTTTTTCAATTCGTCAGAGATA
>LNGC01000094.1 GCA_001587715.1 Candidatus Methanofastidiosum methylothiophilum
TCGGAGAGGTCAGCGGGGGGCTTCCCTGTTGATTTCTTTAGCCTATTTTCCTTGCAAGGTGTCTAATTATGTGCTACCTTTGGGTTAGTTAATTGATTTATTGATGTTTAACCGTTCCACGTGGAACATTAATAGATACCTCTATGAAAACTAAAGAAACAGCCCCTATGGCAAGGGAAAAATGCCTAAAGGTAGTAAACGGTGATAATGGTTTTGTTGCTTCTATAATTAGGAGTAGCAGGGATGGCGCAAATTTCTGTAGGAATTTCTATGGCTGCGACATAGAAATTTATGAGTCGTTTTTTTTGATTTTACTTAATAGAATGAATAGAACAACGGGCTATGTAAAGATTAGTCAGGGGGGCACTGCTGGCACAGTGGTAGATATTAAAATAGTTTGTAAGTATGCAGTTGACAGCCTGGCTTCGGGGGTCATAGTTTGCCACAACCACCCATCGGGTAACTTGCAGCCGAGCGATAAGGATATTAATTTGATTAAGAAACTAAAAGATGCTTTGGCTCTCTTTGATATTACTCTTTTGGATAGCCTGATATTAACAAGTGATGATTATTTTTCTTTTGCTGATAATGGGCTTATGTAGAGTATATGTGTAGGAATAAAAGGGGGTTTAACACCCCCTATTTTTTTTAATCACTTCTATTTAAAACCTCTTTATTTATATAATTATTTTTATATTTGTAAAAATATTAACCCATTTCTATAATATGACACAGGAAAGAAAATCGTTAGAAGGCGTTGTTTTGCTTTTTGTTGTTCTGTTTTTTTTAGTTATAGCACTTCACTATCTTGCTATAAATGATATTTTTTCTTTTAAGCAATTCAATATCCTTTCTTTGAAGCATAAAGGTATTCTTGTTATTCGATTTATATTTTTTGTTTCTCTCGGTTTGCTCATTTACCTTACCCCTGTAAGAATTTTTAAGGACGATCCACCCCTGCGGGTTAAACTTTACTGGCTTGCTGCATTTACATTTTTCTTTTTCTTTTCACTTCTTGGCTATACTCGTTTTAGTTTTTACAACCTTTTTATTTATCCGATTGTTTTCTTTGCCGCCCAGATTACCTTAATTTTTTCTTTATCACTTTTTTCAAAAAAGGTTTTGAAGGAGGATAGATTTTTTAAGGGTGTTTCTTGTTTGCCCCCTGATGTTCCTGACTTTTTCTTTGATCTTCAAACCGACGAGGGTATTTTGAGAATACATAAACCCGCCGAAAACATTTTTATAGATGGAGGTCCAGGTAGCGGTAAATCCCACTACCTTATTAAACACTTCATTAAACAGGCTTGCGAAAGGGAGTACGCAGGTTTGATATATGATTACGAGGGCGACCCACACTCGCCTGGTAGCCCTATCCTGTCATCTATTGCTTACAGTTCTATTATTGAGGCTAAAAAGCAATTCCCTAACCATAAACTAAAGTTTGCCTTTATCAACTTTACCGACATGAGCCGTACGTCAAGGGTTAACATTCTTTCAACTCGGTACTATACTCCATCCAATGCCAAACTTTTCATCAATACCCTTGCCCAAACAATTATGAAAAACCTTGAACCCTCATGGAGGGAAAAATCTGATTTCTGGAGTGCAAACGCAATTAACTTTGTTTCGAGCGTGATGTATCTTTTATATAAAAATTATAGCGATAAAGGCTATAATACACTTCCTCATGCTATTTCAATATGCCTTTCTCCTGTTGATGATATTTTTAACTGGCTTACCAAGGATGAGGAAATGGATAAGACCATGGCCCCAATGATTAGCGCATGGAAATTACAGGCTCAACAACAGACTGCGGGAGCGGTTTCATCCGCTCAACTCCCCCTTGTTAATCTTTACAATCCTTATATCTATTGGGTTTTGTCTGCTGATGAACTTAGTTTGGATATTACTAATAAGGACAATCCAACACTTCTCTGCCTCGGTAACTGTCCAGAGATTACCCCCGCTACTTCTCCGGCTATATCATCAATCATTAGCGTTATTATGGGACAAATGAATAATCCGGGTAAACAAAAAAGTATCTTTTGTGTTGATGAGTTGCCTCGAATTAACATCACTAATCTTGATGGTTTCATAGCAACTGCACGTAAGCATAATGTTTCTATCGTTCTTGCCATTCAGGATTACCACCAACTCGTTAGGGATTACGGCGAAAAGAGTGCAAGCACCATTAAAGCCTCTTGCGGTACATACTTTCAGGGTAAAACGGGTAATTACAAAACCGCAGAGGACCTTTCTCGTGCCATAGGTGAGATTAAAAAGGTTACCCAATCCATTAGCCAACAACTTACGGATTCTGGTGGTTCTTTCAGTGAAAGTTACACCAAGGAAAGGGTATTACAGGCAAGAGAGATTGCCTCTCAAAACTCAGGTCATTTCTTTGTTCAGGTTTCAAACGGTAACCCACCATTCAGTTACACTAATTTTCAACCATTCCATTTAGTTGCCCCTAAATCCCATAAAATACCGCCCTTTGGCTATACGGTTAAGGCCGACAACGAGGAGGTTCAAAAAACAATTCTTGAGGCAGAGGTTCGGGCTAACTTTAAAAAAATTGAAAAAGAGGCACGCGACATTTTACTTGGTAATGTTTAACCTATAAAATTACAATCCTATGAACTTTAAACAAATTATCTCTGGTTTCGACAAATATTTATCTTTAGAATTTTTTACAAGTTCTATAAAATGCTACTCTTCAACTTCTGGTTTCCGTTTTATCCTGTATCAAACCGAATTTAGCAAACCTGTTTCTTGTACCATTCTCAATTTTTTACATGATTGCTCCCCCGATGAGCTTCTTTACTTTATTACACTCTACCATAAACCTGAAGATTTTATTAGAATACATGGTATATCTTTTCAGGATGAAAGGGAGATGCAATTTGAAAGCACTGTTTCTCGCGATGAAGCGATTGGTATTGCTTTTAGTCTTTATCGGCTTTCTCTTAGCGATGATGACTATGAACTTGCCGACAGTGAAGATAATCTTGTTTTACCTGATTACGATGAAATCCTTAATATCTTTTCCGATTTTACTCTTTATGGTAATACATATGTTACCGATGAAGGCCTTGGCTGCCTACCCATGTTTTACAATCCTAAACAACCAACAATAAACAATTTTGTTTATTTCAACTCTTCCTCTGTTCGATATTCAAACCCAACCTCGTTTTCCTCTTTTTACCTTTCTAAACCTTTTTCAAACCAACATTACCTTTCCATTTGCGTCAACCCCTTTTACTTTGCTAAGTTTTTCTACAACATTTTTACTTCCGGTACAGATGACCTTACTTTAATTGAAAAGTACCAAGACCATCGCTTATTTGTAATTCCCACAAACCCTTCAATTTCCATTTCAAAACAACTTCTCGACCTTGTTAATGAGGATTTGTTTTCATCATTCTACTACTATCACTCTAACGATATGGTTAGTTTGGTTTCTCTAATTATGCTCTGTAATAATCTATTTTCTTTGAAAAAACACATCCACATTTCGCATCAGGCTAACCAAAACTACATCCTTCTCTCTTTCTTTCTTTACCCTAAATACTGTGGCACATCGCCCCAGGAATTGATAAGTTTCTTTACGGAGTTACAGGATAAATATAAGTCAGTTCCTATCTTTTTAACACCAAAACTCTTATTTTCAACTAACTACCCTTCTAATCCAGATTTACCTTCTCCGATAACCCCATTAAGCCTTTTAGTTTACCTTCCCCTTTCGCCCCATATTATCTTGGATTATTGCAAACTGATATTCAACTCTTTAAATATTTCATTTCATTTTCGTTTCGTTGACTAATATTTTTGTATTTGTAAAAATATTTTTATATTTGTAATATTACTTTTATGAATGAAACACCTAAAAGGAAAAGAGGCAGACCAAAAGTTGACCCCGAAAATAAAGTGATTCAAATAACACTTTATGTTAAAAGGGGCGTGGTTTTGAAAATTCCAGATTTAAAGATGGCTTTATATGAGTACATCCAAAGAATATACGAAGAAAAAGAAAAAGAAAAGGTATAATGTTTTAGTTCCTGATTTTGTTTACAATAAACTATCTACCTACTATTTAAGTAGGGAACTTGATAGTTTTTGTTTGTTATACAAAGATGACGAACGATTATGGGCAACGCCATTTTCAATATATTCCTATGAAACTCATCATCCCAAAATGAAGTTGGGGTTTTATTTAAGTACAGATATTTCCAATGTTATTGAAGAAATGTCCATTGCCAACCTAAGAAACACATCAAATCAAGCATTACATTTAATTTACTCTTATTACAATTACATATGCCAGCAGTAAATGTTTTTAAGGTTTATGTTAACCTTCCTCAAGAGGTTGAAATGTTTTTCAAGGGTTTGAAAAATTCTAACCCGGATATTTACAGGTCAGTTATTGAACAAAGGTATAGTTGTAATAGAACACCAATGGAGTTTTCTTACAACTCAAAGGTTAGGCGTGTTGCCATTTACTTACCCAATGAGTATAGGCAAAACCTAATAAATGAAAGCAATAAATTTCTTTTTTTTTCGCTTTCCGCCTATCTATCATATATTTTTATGAACTACTATTTAAACTATTTCGGTTATGGAAGAAAGTAAACCCAATCAACTTACCATTCCTTTTACTATTACCAATGATGATACGGATAAACATCATAATCCCAAAAACTTGTTGGTAAATCTTGAACTTGCAAAGTTCCCCTTTTTTTTCATTTCTAAATCTCAAAAAGTTCTTCAAAGTCGCATTGGTATTGATAAGTATCTTACCTACAAAAAACTTAAAAATTCAGGATTGGATGATGAAACCATTAAGAAAATGACGAATTTTAATATTTCTCCGGCCGACCTTATCCACGAGGAGGCTTTTAGTATTGGTTCAAATAATGAAAAATGGACCATTCGCGCTGATGCTTTCCTTGGTTTTCCTGATGAGTTCGATTCCCTTGTTTGGGAGTATTTTCTCTATATTCTTTCTACAAACTACTATACTACAAAAAAAATCAACCCTTACATTTCTTTCAATAAATTGGACGTTATCAACTATTTAGTTAGTAAAAAATATTTTAAACAGTATTACGGCAAACTTTACACCCTTATTGATGCTTCTATTGAGCGTCTTTTTATGACCCGTTATAGTTACTCAAAGGGATTTTACGTTAAGGAGTTAAATCATTACACTGCCGAGGATTACATGTTTTCCCTTATTAAAAACATTTACCGCAAGAATACAAAATTGCCTAATGGCGAGTTTGTTTCAAGCGACTACATTATACAGATAGATCCTGTTATTTACTTTAACTTCATTAACAACTACTTTCTTATTTCCCCTCACAGTTTAAGGCTTAAACTTAACTCTTTGCAATCCAAATCCCTTTACGATAAACTTAACTACATGCTTTACTATTCTCTTACACAAAACACAAGCGATTACATTATTTGCATTAAATACCAATACCCTGTTTACCTTTACCTGGCTTCCGAAACCCTCTACGAATTTTTAGGGTTAAAGTACCCTAAAGGTAAAAACCTTTGTAAATCTTATCTTCTTAGTAAGGTTAAACCTTACTGCGAACAACTTATAGAAAAAGGCTTTTTGTCCACCTACTTTGTAGATCGTAACGTAAATACCAATAATTATAACTTTTTCTTTCTTGTCTCTTTGAATTATATTGATGTTTTCTTAAATAATGTTCACAAAAGATTTAAACTCAACCTTTCCGAAAAGAAAAAAAATATTGATTTTACTGCTTCACAAAATTACTTTTCTAAACTTAAAGCCCTAATTTCAGAAAAAGAAAATCTTCAATACTTTTCTAATATTTTTCCAAATAATAAATAATTTTTATTTTTGTTTACTATTTAACCCTACTAACCCAGGAGAGTTTCGGTGGCCAATGTAATAGTTTAGTAAAGGTGGGCTACCTGTTACATCCGAAACCAGAGAAAAATGCCCAAACAGGGAGGGATTACCACCAACCCTGTTGACTGCCAGGAAAAGACTGGCAAATTTTTGCTTTTTTTAAAAAGTATTTTTATATTTGTCATATTACAATGTTGACTCAAAAGGCACTCAATGGAGTGCCAGTTTCAACAAAATTGTGAATTGCTTACAGATTGTAGAAAGGGGGCTTTTGCCCCTTTCGTTTTTTATTTTTTTACTCAATGTTTATACTTTTACATTTACTTATTTAAACACTATTGACTATGTTTAGAAAAAAATGGAAACCAAACAAGTCTCAGCGAAGGGAATTCGCTGAGAAAATGAAAGACCCTGAATTTGCGAAGGCTTACTATGAGCGTCGCGAAAAGAGGGCTGAAAAAAGGAGATCAACCTCCTCGTTTGACTACGAATCAGCAGGAGGGGAGTATATACCAACTAAAACTCAATATGAGTATGCCTTAAAATTATTGTCTGCCAAACCCTCAAAAGAAGAGGTAGAGGCATGTAATTACGTGATACATGGATATAACTATCAAGAAAAAATCCATCATGACTATATACACATTGTAAATGAATATATTAGGCTGTGTAATAGTAAAGAACGTGAAAATGGTATTTCATTTTAAATATTATAAATATTTTAATACAAGAAAACTCTGCTATTAGCAGAGTTTTCTTTTTATAGACTAACCAATTGTGTTTCTTCTGTGGATTGTTCATTGTCGTTATCTACAACTTTAACCTTTATGACCTTTATCCCCCCTGTTCCAAACTTGTATCTGGCTATTGGTGAGTATGAATCAAATTTATACCCGTTTAAATCATACTTGTAGTAACTTATTCCTCCTCCATACTTTTTATC
>LNGC01000095.1 GCA_001587715.1 Candidatus Methanofastidiosum methylothiophilum
ATAAATTTGATAAGTTCATGTTTTCAATGCTCTCACTTTAAAATCTTTAATAATCAGATTATTTTTGCTATCTCTTCTGCAGCTCTTTTCATATCTAAGAAAACTAACCCCAATTTTGCATCTTTTCTAGCCAAAGCAGTAAGAACTGCTTCTTCACCTGCACCCATAAGGAGGATATATCCATTCTGTCCCTTTACAAAGACTTCTTCCAAACTCCCTTTCATAAGCTCTTTAGAAGTTCTTTCACCCAAAGAAAGCATAGCTGCAGACATGGCAGCAACACGATCTTCTTCGACATCTTTTGGTAAAGCGCTTGCTATTACCAATCCATCTGTAGAAACTACGGCTGAAGCTTCAATATCGGGAGATGTTCCACTAAGTTCCTTTAACATTTCAGTTAATTTATCCATTCGACTGGCCATTTAATCACCTTCACATTAATCTTTAAATTTTTCAAATGAAACTAAACAAGGGTTTTGTTTGTTAAATTCAAATTTATACATATATTTTAGAGACTCTCCTTCTTTGTTGAATTCCATTGCACCGAGTAGTGTGATAGCCCTAAGGCATGCGATTTCCTTTTCCTCGTCGATTAGTTTTGAACAGTGAGATTTGTATGGACAATTAATTGCTTTAAAAGTAAAATTATTGTCGTCGCCAGCCATTTCAAAATCAGCGCTGTTAATAAATTCTGCTTTAACAAGGGCATCGATGAACATTTTTGCAGTATTGAATGGGCTAAGGCCTTTCTGAAATTCCATACCAAGATCGTTCCAGGATTCTATGAATGGCCTAATAGCTATAGTTCCCCATCTCCTGTAAAAGAGCTTTGGTTTGTCAAAGAATATATTTGCAGTGTTTTCAACACCATAAAGCCAAGCGTTCATAATTGTACTTGTATATTTTAATTTCACATTGACATCCATTAAATCACCTTTGAGAATTTCGCAATTTAAATTCAATCCATATTCAAACTTTTGATATTTAAGGTTTTTCCTTGGATTAAATTAAAAAAAAACAAGATTTATTTGAAATTAAAATAAGTTAAGATATGAATCTATCAATAATACTTAACTTATTTAAGGATGCTAAATTTACATGAATCGATACATTTCTTGCATCGTATACATTCAGATTGATCCACTATTCCTTTTGTAATTGCGTCTGTTTCGCATACTCTGTCACATAGAGTACAGCTCTTGCACCCGTTTTTTGCTTTTAGTTTATATAATGAGAATTTAGAAAATATAGCCATTACAGCCCCATACGGACAAATATACCTACAAAATGGTCTTGAAATTAGAAGTGACGCACACGAAACAATAGCTATGGATATTATCCCATACAACGTAAAATTAAATGCAAATAAGTAAGAAAATGGATCTATTTTTTGAAAAAATGGATATCGAGTAGACATGGCTATCCCAACAATAACTATCGCAAAGATATACTTGAAATATTTTAGAAATTTATCTAATTTTTGTGGCATTCTAAATTTTGTTAAATTGCTACCTATCCCAGCCAAAAGCTGTTGCCAAGCACCAATAGGACATGCATAACCACAAAAAATTCTTCCAAATATTATGGAAAATCCTAGGGGTAAAAAGAACAGCGTTAACCAATAAAGATAATTTCCATTTATAGCCCCTATTAAATACAAAGAAAGTTGTTGTAAAGATCCTACTACGCAAAGACATCCGCCTCGAATAAATCCGAGATATATCAAAGATATAGCCAATGCAAAATATCTTATCTCTCTTCTTCCCAATTTGAAAAAGTAGAGCGTACCTAGAATCATTAAACCAAGTGTGACTAATATATCTTCTTTCAGTATTTTTTCTAGACTATTTTTCGATTCAGACTCTTCATATGTATGGCTAGAATTAATTACAGTATTCTCCCCATATATATTTTTATTATATTCAAGGAATAATGCCTCAGCTTCTTGTTTTACCATACTATTTGTAATGCCATATGCCCTTAGATTCTCTATCTTTGTTTTTGGTGAAACATTTATTCTTAAACTATTCATCAAATCTTTGGTATCAATTGAATAAGCTTCAGCTACTTCTTCGAGCGTCATTGTTTTAATTGTGCTGCCTTTAATCTCGGGAAGAGTTATCTCTTTGGGCGTTACAGGGTACCTATTCTGTATTGTACCTGGTGATGGCTCTGATCTATCGCATATTCTATTATTATTGGTATCGATATATTTACCACAATCGCCTGGATAAACACAACTAGAATTTGTTTCGCCAAATGGGCAGTCGTCCCAAGAATAGACAAAATTAAGACTAATAAGGGAAATTATAAAAAAAGTAAAAATGAAAATTGATGTTTTTACCATAGAATCACTAATCGAAAAGCAATCAATTCTTTTAAAAAGATATTCCAAATTTATTCCCAAATTGAGCCATATTTGAGATAATAATATTTTTAAAAGTAATAACAAATAAAAAATAGGAGTTTAGCTAATATTACTATTATATGAAAATCAATTGTTAAAATAATGAATTAATATTTGTCTAAATGTTTAAATAAAGATTGAAATGAATTTCTATAGGGATTATATGAAAGAAAAGATAATAATTTCACTTTCAATAATAATTATCTTGATAGGCGTAACTTACATTTCTATTTTACCCCCTAGAAATGCAGATACTGTTGAATTTGAAACAGTATTAAAAGGCCAATACTCAGGAATATCCGAAAGGGACACATTCGTAATAAATACAAAAAACGAATGGGACATATTCTTAAACAAACTACAAAATGGTGCTGAAGAGATTGAAACAAAGAATTTATCGTTTGAAGAAGGTGAGCATACTTTTGTCGCAGTTACGATGGGGGAAAATCAAACAACCGGTTATGATATCGAAATAAAAGAAGTTTACGAATATAAAGACTATATGCAACTTTATGTTATAAGGGAAATACCTTGTGCTGGATGCATCTTAGAATCAAAAATAACTAGACCGTTTCACATGATTAAATTAGCAAAAACTGAAAAAGAAATACGCCGTTAATTTTTTAAATAGTTTTTAGTAACTTAAAATAAATAATAGTATTCTTATTTGGATAGTGCATTATTTAAAACAATTAAATTATTCAGTTAAAAATAAAAGGTGAGAATATGTCAAATATGAAACAACCTATGGGGATCCAGCCAGAAGGATCTCAAAGATTTAAAGGGAAAGATGCCCTTAGAATGAATATTATGGCCGGCAGAATTGTTGCTGAGATAATAAAAACTACATTAGGCCCTAGGGGAATGGATAAAATGCTCGTTGAGTCTGCGGGCGAGGTAATGATAACTAATGACGGTGCGACTATTCTTAATAGAATAGATATATCGCATCCAGCTGCTAAAATGATTGTGGAAGTAGCAAGGACACAGGACCAAGAAATTGGTGATGGGACTACGACAGCAGTGGTATTGGCAGGAGAATTACTAAAAAAAGCAGAATCTTTACTTGACCAAGATGTTCACGTAACATCAATAACAACTGGATACAATATCGCTACAGAAAAAGCACTTAGTATACTTGGAGATGTTGGAGAAGAAATATCAATGGATAATGATAAAATCCTTTTAGAAATAGCAAAAACTTCTATGACCGGAAAAAGTGCCGAAAAATCTATTGAAAAGTTAGCCAAAATAGCAGTAGAGGCAGTGAAAATAGCAACAAATACTAAAGAGGGCATAAATTCTGTTTCTAAGAACGATATAAAGATAACAGTTAAGGAAGGAGGAGGCTTAGAGGATTCTGCTATTATCAAAGGACTCCTTGTGGATGAAAATAGAGCATATGACTCAATGCCCCAAAAAATCAAAAATGCAAAAATAGCTATACTCACAAGTCCAATTCAAGTTAAAAAAACAGGTATCGATGCCAAAATAAGAATAACTTCACCTGCAAACGTACAGGGCTTTATAGATCAAGAAGATTTTATGCTAAAAAGAATGGTTGATAGAATTATCAACGCTGGTGCAAATGTTGTAATATGTCAAAAAGGTATTGATGACAGCGCACTATCCTATCTTTCTAAAGCTGGCGCATATGCACTAAAGAGTGTAAGTGAAAAAGAGATAAAAAAAATATCAAAGGCGACTGGTGCTAGAATAGTAAATATGGCACTTGACCTTGAACCAAGCGATTTGGGAAAAGCAGAATTAGTTGAAGAAAGAAAAGTCGGCGATGAATATATGACTTTTATAGAAGGTTGCGTCGACCCAAAAGCCGCAAGTATCTTAATTAGAGGTGGAACAAAGCAATTCGTTGAAACTGTAGAAAGAGCGTTAGATGATGCAATAGGTGTATTAATTACTGTTGTTAAAGAAGGAGTTATTTGCACTGGAGCTGGAGCTACAGAGATGGAAATTGCTAAAAGATTGTCTACATTCTCAAATTCTGTGAAAGGTAGAGAACAACTTGCAGTTAAGGCCTTTGCTGAGGCTTTAGAAGGTATACCAAAAGCAATTGCAGAGAATTCCGGTCTTGACATGATAGACATGCTAGTAAATCTTAGGGCGGCCCATAATAAAGACAATGGAAAATCAATGGGAATAAATATCAGAAATGGGAAAGTAGAAGACATGTTAAAAGCAGGAGTAGTTGAGCCTTTAAAATTAAAAGAGCAGGCAATAAAAAGCGCATCAGAATCAGTAGTAATGATACTCAGAATAGACGATGTCTTAGCAGGAAAAGAACTTGCAAAATCCGAAGCTTATAGAAACATGAGCGCGGGCTCTCAGATTGCTTAAATATTTTTTAATCTTTTTTATTATTCTTTAAAAAATAAAAAATTTATTCTTATTTTGGAATCAAGACTTTATCAATCATGTGACATATCCCATTTGAACATAAAATATCAGGTTTAATGGCAATTGCATTTTCAAGCATTACCGTTTCAATCTCATCTGAGCCAGCAGTTGATCTGGCCGAAGTTATTTTAAGCTCTTTCCCCTGCAAGGTCTTTACTTTGTTCAGCCCACCATGCATTCCAGATAGTTTTCTTAATTCTGAAAGATCATGTTTTCCAGATACAACATGATATTTCAATATTTCAGTTAACTTTGCCTTATCTTTAAGTAAACCTTCGACTGTACCTTTGGGTAATGCTGCAAATGCACTATCTTGTGGTGCAAAAACTGTAAATGGCCCGGGGCCACTTAATACATCCACTAAATCTGCAGCTTTTACCGCTTCAACTAAGGTTTTAAAATTTCCTGCCGCAATGGCAGTTTCAACAATATTTTTCATATTTTCACCGTATAATATTTTACTCAGAATTATTTATCTTTTTCCCTTATTTAATAAATTAATAATGAAAATATCTTTATATTAAATAAGAAATACGATTAGAATAATTTAATTTGTAGATAATACGAAAAATAATTAACTTTGGTAAATAATTGATAAAGTAAAAGAAAATTGGTAAGACTTATATACTAGTTAATAAAAAATTAGACAATGTCTGGATAAACTAAGTTTATCTTGGTTTATCAGACTTAATAAAAAGGAGGTTTGAAAAATGGTAAGAGAATCATGGAGTAGTAAAACAGGTTTCTGGTTAGCTGCTGCTGGTTCAGCTGTAGGGCTAGGAAATATCTGGCGTTTTCCATACCTTACCGGTGCAAACGGTGGAGCCGCATTTGTATTGGTATATTTAGCCATAGTCTTAACTATTGGTGTTTCTGTAATGCTCGCTGAATTTGTAATCGGTAGATCAACACAGCTTAACCCCGTTGGGGCATTCCAAAAACTCAAAGGAGGCGTTTGGCCCATTGTGGGATGGCTGGGAGTTGCTGCAGGATTTATTATATTATCTTTCTACTCAGTCATTGGAGGCTGGACAATAAAGTATATAATAAGTTCATTTACTGGACTAATTAACCCTTCGACAGATGCTACCAGCTATTTCCTTGGATTTATAGGAAATGGACCGCAGACAGTTTTATTCCACGCTATTTTTATGGCAGTTACAATCTATATTGTATACAAAGGAATTGGTGAAGGAATTGAGAGCTGGTGTAAAATATTAATGCCTGCACTTTTCGTGATATTATTAGTGCTTATATTTAGAGCAGTAACATTACCTGGTGCTGGGGCAGGGATTAGTTTTTACCTAAATCCAGATTTTTCAAAAATAAACAGTTCTAGTTTAATAGCGGCACTTGGGCAAGCTTTCTTCTCACTTTCTCTAGGAATGGGTGCAATGATTACCTATGGAAGCTACTTGGGTTCAAAAAAGACATCGCTACCTCAATCAGCAGCTACAGTCACATTGCTCGATACAGGAGTCGCAATCTTGGCCGGATTTGTTATATTCCCTGCAGTGTTTGCATTTGGAGTTGCTCCTGGAGCAGGGCCTGGACTTACCTTTATAACATTACCCAAAGTCTTTGCCTTAATGCCTGGAGGTGCAATATGGTCGGCATTGTTCTTCGTGCTCCTATTATTTGCTGCAATTACATCCGCTATTTCTTTACTAGAAGTTGTGGTAGCCTATATGATAGATAATCTCAAATGGGCTAGACAAAAAGCAGCTTTGGTAATAGGGGGGGCAATCTTTCTTTTAGGTGTTCCTTCAGCTTTATCTCAAGGAGCGATGTCAATAAACATTTTAGGACTGTCTTTCTTAGATGCTATGAGTCTTCTATCAGACATAATGCTTCCACTAGGAGGTATGTTAATTGCACTGTTTGTAGGATGGGTAATAGTAGATCATGCAAAGAAGCAAACAACTACAGAAGGTAAGTTCGCACTTCAACCTGTTTGGATTTGGATTCTTAGAGTTGTAGCCCCTATTGTAATATTCATTATATTCTTC
>LNGC01000096.1 GCA_001587715.1 Candidatus Methanofastidiosum methylothiophilum
TTCTTTTGACCCTAGAGAAATAGCATAGTCAACTGCAAGCTCGCCATCTGTCTTGTCCTTTTCAGTTGGAAATGAAATTACCTTAATCCCTTTTGATTTTGCCTCTTTAAGATCATCAGATGTTATTGAATCAAAGTCTCCAATAAGGAGATCAATATCCAGATCCATTTTTTTTGCAGTTCTATACCCACCATCTGAAGCAAATACAAGATCAAAACTACCCTCTAGAAAACAAGGCTCTGACTCGCTTAGTATTATTAAAGTTTTTTTATTTGTAGGCATCTATCAACTTCTTCTTAGACAGTATATAAATAAATATCGCCGTTACAAAAAGTTCAGGTATTAAATATGACCCGTTATAGATTGCAGAGTAATAAACTGGGCTGATACCTTCAGGCGCATACATGCCAAAGAAGATGAATCCTGAAAAGAAGTGGCAGATAAATCTTAAAGAAACTCCAATACTTGCGCCAATGAAAGGATACCTTTTCATGAATGTTGCAATACCAAGTGCACCAAAGGCTAGGGGATAGTCTAAAAGAAATTGTGCTGGATGAACAAAGAACGGTTCAATCATAAATTGAACAACACCATATAGAACAGCTCCCGTAAGTGCAACTTTGGGCCTGTTTCTAAGTGCAAGAAAGATTATTGGGATCATACTTCCAGCTGTAATTGACCCTCCCTGGGGCAATTGAAAAACTTTGATGAAGCTAAGAACTGTTGAAAGTGCTATGGCAATGGCCATTTCAGATATCTCTTTAGCAGTAAATATACTTTTATGTTCCATAATCTAAACCTTTTGATTTACTAGAAAACAGTATTTAACCTTATCGTCTAGACCGAGTTTGACATCTCTTGGTATGAAGTTTCCTTTTTGTCAGACTTAATTATTTCAAAAAGTCTCGCCACACCATCAATATCCTTTATTACTTCGGCGGTGGCTTTAGGTACTAGGCTCTCCCAGTCCCCCTTGTTCAAGATCCTGTTTCTTATTTCTTCGCCAGAATATACCGGTCTGTTGTAGAATTCGGGACCTCTCACGTCATAAGATGATTCTTTGAATAGTCTTACTGTAACAGGTTCATTTGCATAGACTACGTCAAAAGGTGGTGTGATTGTTTCAACATGCTTAACCCACAGTGCATTTCTATAGATATCTGGAACGGGTAGGATATGAACTCGCCTTAGATCAACACCCTCAGTCTCCAATGTTTTTTTAATCATCAAAAATCTTTCACCTGCTGTGAAAGGATTTTGAATTGTGTGGGAAACTTGAGAACTCCCTATGGCTATGATGACCTCTTTTGAAGAATTTAAAATAAGTTTTACAACATGAAGATGTCCAAGATGAAACGGTTGGAATCTACCTATGTATAGCGCCCTCATAAATCCTCACTACTCTTGAGATTATTTAAACTTATGCTACCCAAAGGTTTATAATTGTTGTTTTTTAGATTCAAGTATAGATAATATTGAGGTGGTATTTTTGCAGAATATTCCGGAAAATATACAACAGGAACTAATGCAATTTCAACAGTTGCAGAGTCAGTATCAGATAATAGTTAACCAATTACAATCTTTGAAATTGGAAATTAATGAGACCGAGTTAGCATTGGCTGAACTTTCAAAGACTGAAAATCCCGTAGTCTACAAGAGCATTGGTAGCATTCTAATTAAATCTGAAAAAGCAGATATGTTGGATGATCTTAACAAAAAGAGGGAGTCCATCGGTATCCGGATTACTACTATCGAGAAACAAGAAGATAGAGTGAAAAAGAAGCTTGAAGAGATGCAGAAAAATCTTCAGAAGGCTTTAGGTGGACAACCTACATCAGGCTAAAGCTTTGATAAATTTTGTTGAGAATGAATAAATGTTAACTAATGTAGAGTATACTAGATTAATGGAAATTTTACTTAGACAAGATCAATATATAATACTTCTTCACCAAAATGCGGATCCTGATGCCATAGGGAGTGCAATTGCTTTAAAGGAATTGCTAAAATCCCAGGGCAAAAATATAATGATTGGAACAGAAACTTTAAACAATCTGTCAAAGAATTTAATTTCTAGTCTTGGAGATTTTATTGTAACATCCCCTACTGACCATAAAAATCTGATAATCCTTGACACTTCGACACCAGTACAGCTTGGAGTTTTTGAGAGCATGATTGGGAAAGCCGAAGTTGTAATATCAATCGATCACCACGAAACATTTGAAACAAACAAATTCAAAGGAACTAAATACACATATTTTATCAATAAGGAAAGAACTTCTACAGCTGAAATTATATTTGATATCATGCTTAAAATGAAGGACGAAGGATTAATTGATAAAGAAAATACAAACTGCGATAAGATTATTCGTGCCATCCTTACCGGCATAGTCACCGATACGGGCCATATGAGATTTTCTGATGTAAACACCTTGAAAACTCTGATTCATATTTTCAAAAGAGGGTATCATATATCCGATGTCGATGAATTATTAAGGGTTGAAGACGATATATCAAAGAAGATAGCCATCCTAAAGGCACACCAAAGGATGAAACTTTACAGTGTTTCTGATTTCATCGTTGCGACTTCGAATGTTTCTAGCTGTGAGGCTCTTGCTGCAAAGTCTATCCTTTCAACGGGCGCGGATGTTGCATTTGTAGGTGCAGACAATGGAAGTGAGGTCAGAATAAGTGGCCGGGCCAAAAAATCTGTCATTGATAGAGGTGTTAATTTAGCCAAGATAATGTCTCAAGTAGCTCCAGTAATTGGCGGTGAAGGTGGCGGACACAAAGGTGCTGCCGGTGCCAACGGTAAATCTAACATGGAAGAAGGATTAAAGAAATGTGTAGAGCTTTTTGTTCAGGACCTAGGAGGCCAAGGTAATGGAGAAAGTTTGGAGTATACTGAAGAGGCAGAAATACAGGATTGTTGGGGAACATAGCGCAGTAAAAATCTGTCATTGGACAAAGAAAAGCTTAACTGAAGGTAGAGTTTGTTATAAACAAAGATTCTATGGGATTGAAAGCCATAGATGTCTCCAGATGACGCCTTCTGTCGCATGGTGTACGCACAAGTGTTTATTCTGTTGGCGGCCAGTTGAATATAATGAAGAAATTCCTTCTAAATACGACGATCCTGAAACTATAATTGAAGGGTGCATAGAGGCACAAAGAGAGCTTCTATCGGGCTACCATGGCTTTCTTGAAAAGGTTGACATTAATAAATTAAAAGAAGCAGAAGACCCCACTAATGTTGCAATTTCTCTTGCTGGTGAACCTACCCTATACCCAGATATATCGGGATTAATTGATGGGTTTAAAAAAAGGAATTTTTCAACATTTCTCGTAACAAATGGGACAACGCCAGAAGTGCTTGCTTCAATGGACACTTACCCCGATAATCTTTACATCACATTACCAGCGCCCACAAAGGATACTTATGAAAGGGTATGTAATCCACAGATTAAGAAAGGGTGGGAAAATCTAAACGAATCTTTAGAGCTTCTGCCGAAGATTAAAACAAAAAGGAGAATTCTAAGACTTACACTTGTGAAGGATTTTAACATGGCAGATATCGATGAATACTCAAAACTTATAGAAAAGGCAAATCCTGATTTTATCGAGGCCAAAGCTTACATGTTTGTAGGGTACTCTAGAAAGCGGCTTGAAGTTGAAAACATGCCAATGTTTGATGACATAGTAGAATTCTCTAAAGAACTTGAAGAAAAATCAGGATATAAAATAGTTGATTCTGCGCCAGAATCCAGAGTTGTCTTATTGTCAAGGGATTGAGCGTATAAGTTAATCTTATATATATTATTCCATACATTGGGCTGGTGTTATGGGGGGCGTAATTTTAACTGGCATTGAAGCCAAAAGATTTATCAGAGTCGACGAAGGGTCGCCATCTGTTAGTATTTCAAGCAACTTGACTTTAACAGATGCTTATAGTAGTAACAATAACAATATTTTCATAGAATTTGTTTTCTGTTGCAATTACACCCCTAATGTATGCTCCCTTAAAATTGAGGGCGTTTTTATTTATGATGGGCCTGAAAAAGAAGAAATACTTGTCGAATGGAAAGAGAAAAAAAGACTTGACACTGGTAAATTTCTCTTTATCCACAATTCAATACTTTACAAATGTTTTGTTGAGGCAGTAGGTGTTTCTAATGATATTAATGTCCCATCTCCTGTTTCCATGCCTGCAGTTTCACCAAAGAGGGAAGTTGATCCTGGAGAGGGGCTAGTTTATGGGTAAGCCGCATGTTTTAGAAGAGACAATATCTATTCTTAGGAATATTTATCTTGAACTTGATTTTGATGAGGTTTTTAATCCTCTTTTCATAACTGACGATGATATGTACAGACAGTGGGGTTCAGAAACTCCTGCTATACTAGATAGAGTATACTACCTTGCAGGCCTTCCAAGGCCAAATGTAGGTCTCTCTAAAGAAGTCAAAGATAAGATATCTCAGTTTGTAGAGCTAGATGAAAGAAGGAGTAGAAATCTTGAAAGAACTCTACAAGATTATAAGAGGGGAACAATAGAGGGTGACGATTTTGTCGAGGCTATCTCTAAAGGGTTAGGGATTGAGTTTGAAGCAGCTGAAAGAGTATTAGATCTTTTCAAGGAATTTAAAGAGTTAATCCCCGTTCCTACAAATCTTACTTTAAGGTCCCATATGACCTCCGGCTGGTTTATCACTTTACAAGCACTTGCCGGTAGAAGTGAACTGCCATTGAAGCTTTTTTCAATTGACAGATGTTTCAGACGTGAGCAGCGGGAAGACCAGACCCACCTTAGAAGTCATTTTTCTGCGTCATGCGTTGTCATGGACAAAGAAATTTCTCCTGAACTAGGTAAGGAAATAGTAACAAATTTCACAGAAAAACTTGGATTTGACAAAGTTAAATTCAAGGTCAAAAAGAGAAGTGCAAGTTACTATGAAGCTGGAACCGAACATGAAGCATTTATAAAATTAGGCGATTGGATAGAGATAGCTGACTTTGGATTATACTCTAAGGAAGTTTTGAATAAATATAAAATCCCATATGATGTATTAAATATTGGGCAGGGCGCAGAAAGAATGTCCATGATTCGAAGCGGAGTAAATGATATCCGTGAGCTTATATATCCACAGTTTTACAAAGTTGAATTCTCTGACCAAGACATTGCAAAGTCAATAGAGTTCGTTCAAGATATCAAGACACCTGAAGGGGAAAAGTTACTTATGGCCTTACTTGAGACGGCAAGACAAAATAAAGACACACAATCACCATGTGAATTTACTTCGTACAAGGGAGATTTCTTGGGTAGAAAAATAGAAGTAAAGATAGTTGAGCCTGAGGACAATACTAAATTAATCGGACCTGCTGGATTCAATCAAATTTATGTTTTAGAAAAGACTATGATTGGAATACTACCCGATTCCAAGGATGAAAACTCTTTAAATATAATAAAGAATGGCGTTGATACTAAAGTGTCTTATCTTGAAGCTTTCTTCAGAAAAGTCATTTCAAAGATTGAATCTACAAAAGAGGCTGGCGAATACGAAGAAAGGATACCTATTGCCAGAAGCATTTCTGATATCAATGTATCTTTACCAACTTACATCCACCAGTACCTAAGGGGAAAAGGCAAGATAGACATCAGAGGTCCAGTTTTTACAACTGTGAAATGGAAGATACTATAATTAATTTTTATATTTAAAAATAAGATAATAGAAAAGTACTAAATAAAATCAAACATTTCTTTCTATTCTTTTTATGAGCTCTTCTTTAGGCACGAAACCAATTATCGTGTCGAATACTTTTCCATCTCTGAATATGGCAATTGTCGGTATGCTTCTAATTCCGTATCTCTGAGCTACTGTCATACTTTTGTCAACGTCGACCTTACCAATCTTCCATTCTGGATGTTCTCCTGCAACTTCTTCTATAACAGGGGCAATCATTTGACATGGTCCACACCAAGTTGCCCAAAAATCGACAATTACAGGTTTAGTGCACTTTAATACTTCCTGATCAAAATTTGCATCTGTTAGCTCAATTGTATTCTTTCCCATTTAATTCACCTAATTTAAAAGGTAAATAATTACTTAAAAATCTTTGGTGTGATATTTTTTTCATATAATTACTAAAGTGATTTAACAGATTCTTGAAGATCTCCATACCATCTGTCAATACTAGCCAGCACCTTTTTTCTTATCTCATCACGATCTAAAGATTTATAGACAAAATACCTGCCTCTTTTTCCTTGGACACAGCATTTAGACTCTCTAAAAATCAGCCCCTTTTCCACTAAAATCTTTAGAGACTTCTGAATAGTTGTCCTATCTTTTTTTAGAATAGTTTGGATTTCTTTTACCCTCATGCCTTCAGTGGGAAGCATCAATGTGATACTAACCTCTAGGTCTGTAAGGTCAAAAGCACACCTTAAAATCTTTTTTATTTCAGTACTGCTTTTTATTGTTGGTATAGACTCCATAGGACCACTAGCATAGAGAACAACACATTTCTTTTACAACTATATTGAACTCATTTCTTATAAGTTTAATCATGTTTTTTGAAGGATTTACAATACTGTCAAAAAGAAGGGCCGTTTCGTCCAGTTCTTTTATTCTAGGTCGCATACACCCCAGGGATAATTTTACGTCTGGGAAGGAATTTCTCGCATAATAAAAGAAATCTTTTATTGATTGAACTTCGTAATTAACAGTGTG
>LNGC01000097.1 GCA_001587715.1 Candidatus Methanofastidiosum methylothiophilum
GCATAATTTAATCGAAGTTGAAAATCTTTCGTTCATTGTGGATAATAATATTATTTTGGATAATATATCTTTTAAATTAAGGGAAGGCGAATCGTTGGGATTATATGGCCCCACAGGTAGTGGAAAATCCGTCTTACTTAATATAATAAGGGGTACAAAAGGGTATATTCCTTCAAAGGGAAATATCTATTATAATATTTCATACTGTCCATCGTGCAAAGATATACAGTCTCCAAGTAAAGTTGGAAAAAAGTGTAGTAAATGCGACAAGGAATTTATTTTTAAAAAAGTAGATTTATGGAAAGATGAAGAATTTTTTAATTCAATAAAAAAACGAACGGCGATAATGTTCCAGAGAACGTTTTCTCTATTTGGCCAAAAATCTGTACTTGAAAATATGTATGAAGTCTTCTTAGAGATGCAATTACCAGAAAAAGATGTTAATTCAAAAATAATTGAAATTCTACAAAAAGTTAACTTGATGCACAGAATGACTCATATAGCAAGAGATTTATCGGGTGGTGAAAAACAGAGACTTGTACTGGCAAGACAACTAGCAATAGACCCTCTTGTTTTATTTGCTGATGAGCCTACAGCTACTCTTGATCCAGTTACTTCTGATATAATAGAGAACACATTAAACAATATCTTTAAAAATGATGGCAGAAGTTTAATTGTTTCTTCTCAGAAAGAAAATATCATAAGGAATACTACTGAAAAAGCATTAATTTTAGACAAAGGAAAAATAGAAGGCGACATACTCTCTAAGAATTTAACCTCGAATTTAGAATTTAAATCGTTAGATGCTAATAAGTCAAATTTTTTTGAAATAGGAAATGAAATGATTGCATTGGCAAATGTTAAAAAATACTATTATTCTATTTCTCGGGGAGTAATCAAAGCTGTCGACAATGTTTCCCTAACAATCAATGAAAAGGAAATATTTGGTATTGTAGGAAAGAGTGGGTCTGGGAAAACAACAGTCTCAAAAATAATAGGTGGATTACTACCTTTCAAAGAGGGGGAGTTTAAACTTAGAATTGGGGATGAATGGATAAATATGAAAGAGGATGGTTCCTCTGGTAGAATTAGGGCAGTTCCATATATTGGAATTCTGCACCAAGAGTATTCATTATATCCAAATAAAACTGTATTGGATAATTTAACTGATTCAATTGGAATGAAACTTCCTTTAGACATTGCAAAAAAGAAAGCATCAGATGTCTTAGAAACAGTTGGATTCAATAAAGGAGATATCCCAGACATATTAAACAAAAAACCCGAATCCTTATCTGAAGGTGAGAAGCATACTGTCGCACTTGCACAAGTATTAGTAAAAGAGCCAACTCTTGTTATTCTTGATGAACCACGAGGATCAAAAGAAATAGCAAATGCCATTAGGACTGCAAGAGAACTACTTGACGAGACTTTCATTATAGTTACTCACGATTCAGACTTTGTAGTTGAAGCATGTGATAGGTCTTGTTTCTTGCTTGAAGGGAATATACTAGAAATTGGCCCTCCGGAAGAGATAAAACAAAAAATGATTTCAGTTGAGATAGAATCCATAAAAAAAGAAGCGATGAACGTTTCTGATTCTTTGAAGAGAGATCAGGCATCTTTTGACACCACTGAGAGACAGGATTCTGGATACTAGATATCTATCCCCTTTCCCATTTTTCTTTGAATTCATTGAATATGGGATCGTTAGTATATTGGTAAAGAGACTCTAATTGAGCAACATGCATTTCATGATAGTGATCATTTGCAATATTTCCTAGTGCATCGTAGTAACTTGTTTTATTTCCAGCATCGTACTCTGGTAGGTAATGAACCAAAGAAACTAATCCTTCAAGATATAATTTTTCTGCTTTTTTGTCACTTGAAATAAGATAATATTCCCTAAGGCGGATTATTACTGTTATAAATCCATTAAGAACATAAGGTGGATTTTCTTTAACATACTCGGGGTACCATATATAATAAGTGCCCCGATCTTCCCTAATCATCTTAAGCCCACCGTCTTTAACCTCAACTTCAAAAGCATTTAGACTTTTATCTATCATATTTTTGTATTTTTCATCCTTTGAATACAAATATGCAAATGAAAGTGCTTTTATTATAGTTGCTTGGTTTAAAGACCCAGTCCAGCCAGGTTTAAGGTCATATGGGGGCCAAGGATAACTATACGTCCAGACTACAAAATTTCCGTTGTTCCTGTATGTTGCATTCTCCAAGAGCCAGTCTGCAAGGTACAATCCCCTTTCTTTGTAAGAATCATCGGCCGTATTATGGTATTCGTAAAATGCTTCTAGAGATTTCATAGCTACGTTGTGGGGTGCAATCTGATATCCTATTTTCACGCCATCAACATTTCCATAGTAAGTTAGTGGAATATCTGCATCAACTATTGAATATTTAGGGGGCGGAATAATATTTTGAGGGGGATTAATTTGATTATTATCTTTTGTTAGTGGAATTATACAGCCCGATGCCGATAATATTAAAATAATAAATAATGCTAAAGTTCTCATAAATCCACTCTGATATTCATTAGAATTGGATAGCTTATTAAATTTTGTTGCTTGCTATTAATATTCCAAAAAGGATTTAATATACAATAGTATTATCTACTTAAATGGGAAAAAGAAGTTTTTATGATTTGCTTTCTGAAGGCTACGATTCAAGGTATTCTGATTCATTAAATCAAAAAATGAGAAACGAAGAAGAAAAGGTACTAATGAATTTACCGGTAGGGTTAACTTTGGATATCGGATGTGGTACGGGATATCATTCAAGAATTTTAAAGAACAATGGGCATAGAGTTGTATCTGCAGATATTTCATTTGAAATGGTAAAGAAAGCCAAGAATAATAAAAATGGGGATTTTTTTATAGTAGCAGATATGGAAAAACTTCCATTTAAAAATGGCACTTTTGACAATATCATATCTATATTTGGTGCCTTAAATCATGCAAATATTAATAATTTTAAAATTTCTTTAGATGAGTGCCTAAAGAAAGATGGTTATATAGTATTAACAGTAGGGAATATATATAATATTTTTTGGTTAATAAAATCACTAAAACAAGGAAGAAATCCCTTAAGAGCTATAAAAAAAAGAAAAGGCAAAATCTCTGTTTACTTAGGGGAAAAGAAAATGTCTGTTAGGATAAGATACTATTCACTAAGAGAACTAGAAATAGTATTCAGTGATTACTCATTAAAGATTGGGTCATTGTATCCAAAATTAATGTTTTTGCCAATTATAAATAACTTTGGAAGATATATTGCCCTCGTGGGGAGAAAATCTTTATAATTGGCATTATAGAATAATAATCATGAAAGTTGGATTTATCCAGATGAATATCGAAATACTTGATGTTAAAAAAAATGTTGACAATGCTATTAATCTTATTGAAAAAAATGATGCTGACTTAGTAGTTCTACCTGAACTTTTCAATACCGGGTACAATTTTAATAATAAGGGTGAGGTTCTCGGAGTATCAGAGAAAATACCTGATGGGTATACAACAAAATTATTAAAAGAGTTTACAGAGAATACAGATAAAACTATTGTCTTTGGATTATCTGAGAAAACTGACAAAGGACTTTATAATTCTCTCGCAATAGTTAGTAAAGGAGAATATATTGGAAAGTATAGAAAAATTCATCTTTTTTTCGATGAAAAAGATTTCTTTCTCCCAGGAGATTTAGGATTTAAGATATTTGAGATAGACGGCATCAAAATAGGAACGATGATCTGTTTTGACTGGTTCTTCCCAGAATCAACTAGAACTTTAGCCCTTAAAGGGGCAGATATAATTTGTCACCCTGCAAATTTAGTAATGCCATATTGCCCCGAAGCAATGAAAACTATATGCTTGCAGAACAGAATTTATTCGATTACTTCAAACAGGGTGGGTGAAGAAAGAGGATTAAAATTTATTGGCCAGAGTCAGATTGTAGGGCCAGATGGTAAAATAATTTTCAGAGCTTCAGAAGATAAACAAAAAGCGTTTCATGTGGAAATAGATCCATTAAAATCAAGAGATAAGAACCTCAACCCAAAAAATAATATTTTTAATGATAGAAGGGCAGATTTCTATGAGTTAATTTAGGCATATATCGGGCTTTATACAAAAAGTTTAAAAATATGTAATCTTTAAAAAGGAAGGGATAAAATGATAGCATTTATACTCTGTGTCGTACAACCTGGAACTGAAGAGGATGTAATAGAAAAAATTTCAAATATGAAGAACGTCATTGAAGTACATGAGCTCTATGGCGAATACGATATGATTGTCAAAGTTAATGTAAAAGAATTAGGCGAACTTGATATTCTCACCAGCTCTATCCGAAGAGTTCCCGGTGTACAAATGTCTTCTACAATGATCAAAAAATGAGCATCACAGTTCTTAGGATTGGACATAGACCAGAAAGGGATCACCGCATTACAACACATGTAGCTTTAGTTTCAAGAACCTTTGGAGCAAATTCAATTTCAATCTGGGAAAAAGACGAAAAAATAAAAAGAAGTTTAGATAGTGTTTCTAAGAGATGGGGTGGCGAATTTCCTGTTTATTTTGAAACATACAAGCAAGCGTTCAAAAAATTCGATGGAATATCCGTTCATTTGACAATGTATGGAACCCCTTTCGAAGATAAGATCGAAGAGATTAGAGATTTTGTATTTAATCAAAATAGAGATCTTATGATAGTTATAGGTGCAGAAAAAGTACCGAAAGATATTTACGAATTATCTAGTTATAATCTTTCTGTTACAAATCAGCCCCATTCCGAAATATCTGCACTTGCTCTTTTTTTAGATCGACTTTATGAAGGAAAAGAGATTAAAAAAGAATTTAAAAATGCAAAATTAAAAATTATTCCTTGTGAAAAAGGAAAAAATATTATTGCTGTGGACTCTGCGAAGTAGCTGTGTCTTCCCACATTCTCTGTTCGTATTTCCATACGCCGTTTTCCTTTTTATATAATTCAACGAAAGATCTTGTTTCAGATCCCTGATTGTTTTTTGCAATGATTACTCCTCTAGCTTCTGCGGCGTCTCCTTGAATTGTTATTTGGCTTATATTGACAATTGTTATATTAGTCCCATCAAATGCAGCTTTGTTCAATAGATTTGATATGTCTTCTAACTTAATATTGTATTTATCTTTAGAATTCTGTGATACGAGATCATAGTAAGCATCAATATTTCTGTTGTTGTAATATTCAACGTGTAACCTTACAGCTTCTTCCACTTTATTTTTGTCGCTTTCTTGCACATAGTAAAATCCAGCTATTGCAGCAATTATTAATACTAGTGCAACCGCTCCGATTATTGATATTTTTTTCTTGTCCTTGAAAAATGATTTTTCTGCTTTATTAACACTAGCTTTACTTTTTGTTTTTGTGGTAACGGCCTTTTTAGCTGCGGCCTTAGTAACTTTAGTAGATTTAGTTATTTTTTTCTCAGCAACATCCTTCTTTTTCTTTGTAGCTATTTTATCACCCTAAAATGAGAAAATTAAGTAAGTTTAAAAGACTTTTGTCAATTATTTATATGTTCAACGCATTTCCGAATCTATAAATTGAATTATTTTATCTTGCGTTCTTTCCCTGAAGCATAGTGGTTCTTTGTTCTCTTTATATGGTTCAATATTTTCTTCAAATGAATTTCTGTTATTTATGTAAAAAATACCAAGGGGTAATTTTTCAGTTTCAATAGAACGCTTGAATGCCCCGATTCTGTCATAGGGGTCATGTTTATCTTCAAGATAGTAAGTATTCTGTTTAAACCATTCGAATGTGTTTATCTTATTAAAGGAAGGGCATTGCTGGAAAATATCTACTAAGGCATATCCTTTATGTGAAATGGCTTTTTTTAATATTTCTTTTGTTTTCTCAATATCTCCGACGAAGGCACGGGCTACAAAAGAAGCATTTAATGCTATTGCAATAGCAATAGGATTAAATGGTTCAAGGATAACCCCATCAACTTGTAATGTAGTTTTAACGCCTAACATTGTAGTGGGAGAGGCTTGGCCTTTAGTTAGACCGTAGACCATATTATTATGTATAATATTTGTTATATTTGGATTTCTTCTTATGGCGTGAAGTATGTGGTTTCCACCTTCGCCGTACATGTCACCGTCCCCGCCTTCGGCTATAACTGTTAAATTAGGATTAATTGCTTTTACTGCCGTAGCTATTGGAACAGCTCTGCCGTGTAAGGTATGAAAAGTGTTTGTCTTAAAATAGTGCGGTGTTTTTGAAGATTGGCCAATACCAGAAATCACTGCAAGATTTTCGGGCATTATTTGGAGTTCTGCAAATGTTTCTTTTAATATTCTTAATAAAGTAAAGTTTCCACATCCGGGGCACCATGAAATATCAATATTCTGTATATCAAAATCTTTATCTTCCATCTTATTCCTCCAGAATTTCTTTTACTCTTGCTGTGACCTCTTCAACAGAAAAGGGCCTGCCGTCGTATTTCAAGATCTTATATGGAATATCAAAACCTGTTTCTCTTTTTATGAGATTTGCAAATTGTCCTGAAGCGTTATTTTCTATCGTAATAACTTTTTTGGCGTTAATAAGATAACCCATCATCTCTCTTGGCAAAGGATATAATTGTTTAAAATATAAGAATCCTAATCTAGGCTCTTTTAATTGCTTTAAAGA
>LNGC01000098.1 GCA_001587715.1 Candidatus Methanofastidiosum methylothiophilum
GGTCTTGAATCAAAGGAGCAACTGAAGATGGAAGAAAAGTACCCAGACATAGTTATCGGTTGCGTAGGCGGAGGTTCAAATTTTGCAGGTATTTCATTCCCATTCATACACGATAAATTAAAGGGAGATAAAAAGGATCTAAGAGTTGTTGCCGTTGAACCACACTCATGTCCCACCCTTACCAAAGGTCTTTATGCATTCGATTATGGTGACTCCACAAAACTAGGTCCAATTGCAAAAATGTTTACCTTGGGCCATGACTTCATCCCTCCAGGCATCCACGCTGGAGGATTAAGATACCACGGCGCCTCACCTATAGTAAGTTCACTAAAAGACCAAAACATTATCGAAGCTCAAGCATACCACCAAACAGAAGTATTTGAGGCAGCAATGCTCTTTGCACAAACAGAAGGACATGTTCCGGCTCCAGAAACCGCTCATGCAGTTAAATCTGTTATTGAAGAAGCAAAGAAGTGCAAACAAACTGGTGAAGAAAAGGTAATTCTATTCAATGCAAGCGGACATGGACACTTCGACCTTAAATCCTACGAACTATACATTCATGGCAAACTAACAGACTACGAGTACCCAGTAGAACTTGTAAAGCAGTCTCTTAAAAAACTTCCAAAGATTCAGGAGGATTAATCCTCCTATTTTTTATTTTTGTGATAAAATGAAAACTCTTGGTTTTTTGGTTAATCCCATTTCAGGTATGGGTGGCTCAGTTGGGCTAAAAGGAACTGACGGGCTATATGAAAAAGCCCTAGAACTTGGAGCAGAAAAAGTATCAAAAAAGAGGGCGGAAGTATTTTTTGAATCTCTTGGTATAGTAAAAGATGTAAAATTTCTTGTTCCTTCTGGAGAGATGGGTGAAGACTTAATAAAAAACAAGGGGATTGAATACGAAGTAGTGTATAATGCTAATGGAATGACAAGCAGAGAGGACACTCTAAAAGTCTTAGAAGAATTCAAAAAGAGAAAAGTTGAATTAGTTGTATTTTGTGGTGGTGATGGAACTGCAAGAGACATATGCGAATCTATCGGTATGGAAATCCCTGTAATCGGAATGCCTGCCGGAGTAAAGATGTTTTCCTCTGTTTTTGCAATTAATCCCAAGGCCGCATCTGATCTCCTCAAAGCCTTTCTAGAAGGAAACTCAAAATATAAAGATTCTGACGTTCTGGATATAGATGAAGAAAGTTATAGGGCAGATAGATTCAAGATGAAGTTATATGGTTATTTAAAAACACCATACATCCCAAATCTCATCCAAGATGCAAAAGCCCTATTTGAAGGCCATGACGAAGATATGGCAAAGGAAGGCATAGCTGTATTTGCCAGTGAGTTTATGGGAGATGGATCATTGTATATAGTTGGTGCAGGTTCTACTACTGCAAAGATTGCAGAAGTTATGGGTCTAAGAAAGACAATGCTTGGTGTCGATTTAATAAAAAATGAAAAACTCATTGCAAGTGATGTAAATGAAAAGGCGATTTTAGATCACATCAAAGATGAGAAGAGTGTAAAGATAATAGTAAGCCCTATAGGGGCTCAAGGATTTGTTTTTGGGAGAGGAAATCAACAGATTTCAAGCCTAGTCTTAAGAAAAGTTGGAAAAGAAAATATAATAATAATAGCAACCCCTCAAAAACTCGAGAATACACCATTTCTTCTAGTAGACACCGGTGATGATGAATTGGATGCCGAACTCTCAGGTAAGACCCTTGTAGTTTGTGCATATAGAATGGCCCAAAGAAAAGACATAAGGAAAGATTAAACTTAAAAAGAACTAAAATCAGGCTATTCTGATATTATGGACGAGTCTGTTGTTACCCCCTGGGAAGTAGAAGGGGAAATTGACTATAATAAACTCATAAAACAGTTTGGAACAGATATTCTTACTGAAGAGCTACTTAGTATTATAAAAAAGTATACGGGAGATTTACATCCATTTCTTAAAAGAAAATTATTCTTTTCCCATAGAGATCTTGGATGGATTCTAAAGAAATATGAAGAAGGTGAAAAATTTGCCCTTTATACTGGGAGGGGCCCTTCAGGGCATACTCACCTTGGACATCTTGTTCCCTGGATATTCTGTAAATGGCTCCAAGACAAATTCGATTGTGAATTTTATTTTCAGATGACTGACGATGAAAAGTTCATGATGAGGCCAGATCTCACTCTTGAACAAACACATGCATTTGCCTATGAGAATGCACTTGACGTCATTGCTTTAGGATTTGATCCAAAAAAGACATTCATCTTTTCAGATATTGATTACGCAAAAACGCTTTACAGGATATCAATTCAGGTTGCAAAGAACGTCACAACGTCAACGGCTAAAGCTGTTTTTGGTTTCCAGAATTCAACTAATATTGGAATGGTTTTCTTCCCCTCTGTTCAGGCAGCCCCCTGCTTTTTGCCATCTGTTCTAAAAGGATACAATGTTCCTGTATTGATTCCTGCTGCAATTGACCAAGATCCATACTGGAGAATTACAAGAGACGTTGCCCCAAAACTTGGTTATTATAAACCTGCTGCAATCCACAACATGTTCCTCCCCGGTCTTGAAGGTCCAAGTGGTAAGATGTCTGCATCAAAGAGTGATACAGCAATTTTCTCCGTTGATCCTCCAAAAGAAGTTGACAAAAAGATCAAAAGAGCATTCACTGGTGGCGGCCAAACTGTAAAAGAGCATAAGGAAAAAGGTGGAAATCCGGGGGTATGTACAATATACCAGTACCTGTATTTCATCTTTGAAGAGGACAATAAGAAGATAAAAGAGATCCACGATGGTTGTAAGCGTGGAGAAGTCTTCTGCGGTGAGTGTAAGAATCTCTTGAGCGAAAAACTTGTCAAATTTATAACAACACACCAAGAAAATAGAGAAAAGGCAAAAGATGTCCTAGATAAATTCCTTTTAAAGGATTAAATCTTCTTCAGATAATATTTGTGGCCCTTATATTCTATTTCTCTTATTTTATTTTCTTTAATAAGAGACTCTATAAATTTCCAATTTGAATTGGCTTTTGTAAGGTATGAGTTAATAGCATCGTCCCTCATAGGGTGAACGGAGACTATACTCAAAAGTTCTTCTCCAAGGTTATCGGAATAGAAAAAATCATTTCCTTCATAACCAAGTAATAGTTCTGTGTTCAGATTATTATCCTTAAATATTTGGTATGCTAGGTTTATATTTTCTTCATTTGGTATTTGGGCTAATTTCTCAGCAGGCGGCCTTATTGGTACAGATATATAGCTCCGCTGTGGATTTAATCTTTTGATAAAGTTGGCGGTATTGTTGAGGTCAATGGCATTGTCATTATATCCTTTAACTAGCATTGTTTCAGTTAATAATAATCCTTTAAACCCTATAGAAAATTCAATAATTCCCGATTTTATTTCTTCTATATTTAGGGATTTATGCGGCCTGTTTATCTTCTTCCATATTTCTGGGTCAATTGAATCAATTTTTACAGAAACAAGGTCTGCTTTATACAAGTCTTCTCTAACATCTTCTCTAGCTAACAATGAAGAATTTGTGATAACAGCAATTTTAATTCCTAATGAACTCAATAGTTCTATTTCTTTACCAAGGCCACTATCAAGAGTTGGTTCTCCATCCGGAACATAAGTAAGGTAATCGACATGCCCGCCTTTATAGTAGATGTCTTTAAGCTTAGATCTTACACATTCAAAAATATCTTCTTTTTTGTAAAATTTGTTTCTATCTGGCATCATTTTATTAGTTTTCCCAATTTGACAATAAATGCAAGAATAAGAGCATATCTTTGGAGGTATATTATTTATTCCAAGACTTGCATCCAATCTCCTCGAAGGTACAGGCCCAAAAACAATCTTATCATTTGATTCTATTTTATCCATTTATTTCCTCCAAAATTTTTTTCCATATTTCAATTATTTTAGATGAAAGTGATGAATCTGAAATTTCAAGTAATGTCTTGCGCGATACTATTGCAGAGTTTACAATTGGATCATAAGGTAGCTCACCAATGACTACAATATCATTGAGATCACAGTATTCTTTAATCTTTGAAGTATTGAAACTATTAATATCGGATTTATTTATACATACTACAGATTTAACTCCAAAGTGTTTATTGACCTCAAATACCCTTTCAAGATCATGAATAGCAGAAAAAGTAGGTTCCGTTACAACAATTGCAAGATTGATTCCTGTAATCGTAGAGATTAGGGGGCATCCAATTCCGGGTGGTCCATCAATAAGTATTAGCTCTTTATTATTCTTAATTGAAATCTCTATTGCATTTTTTCTTACTTCGTTTACTAGTTTTCCAGATGATTCAGCTCCAGGTTTTAAAAATGCATGTGACAATAGGCCAAAACGTGTTTCAGAGATATAGGTATAACCAGATACTTTATCCTTCATAGTTATGGCTTTGTCGGAACATAATAAACGGCATACCCCACAGCCTTCGCACAACGATTCTTTTATTTCAATTTCTTTAGTAATTGCACTAAATTTACATCCAAGATAGCATTGCATACAATTTGTACACTTATTTTTATCCACCTGGGCTAGTTGTGAACCTATAAATTCTTCAGTTTTTAATAATGTGGGATTCAAAACTATATGTAGATTTGAAGCATCAACGTCACAATCTGCAATGACTGCATTTTTAGCCAATGATGAAAAAGCCAATGCTAATGAACTCTTACCTGTTCCACCCTTACCACTAACTATAGCAATCTGTTTCATTTTACCATACCTTTAATATTATTAAATATAAGAACAAGCTGCTCAGATATTTCGGGAAAATAATTTATAAATGGTTCTCCTTTAGAATACAACTTAGCAATATCTTTATTATATGGTATTTTGAGCAATACTGGAATCCTTTCATTTTTACAGAAGATTTCAATTTCATCATCACCTATCCCATCACGATTAATTATTACTCCAAATGGAATATGCATTTCTTTTAGTGCTTCTAAGGCTATTTTTAGATCATTGAAGCCAAAAGGAGTAGGTTCTGTAACTAAAATGCAGAAATTTGAACCGTTTACTGTTTCAAGAAAAGAGCAAGAAGTACCTGGAGGACAATCAAGTATTGTATCAATGTCTGCCCGTATTTGATACTTTAGTGATTTTATTATTGGTGTTGGTCTACTCTCGCCAATATCTAAAATACCCTCAAAAAAGGAAATCCCTTCATTCGTTCCTTTTCTTATAATCCCTATTTTTTTATCTTTCCAACTTATTGCTTCATTAGGGCAGACCAATTTACACCCACCACATGAATGACAAAGCCCCGGAAAAACTTTAATCCCTGAAGGGAGATCTATTATTGCATTAAAACGACAAAAGTCTGCACATTTTCCACAGCTTAAACACTTTTCATAATCGATTTCAGGTATTTCTACGTTTACATCTTGAGTATTTTCCATATTGGCTTTGATAAAAATATTGTCATTTGGCTCTTCAACGTCACAGTCTATCAATTGAACCCTATCCAAACTTAAGGCTAAATTTACAGAAACTGTGGTTTTCCCTGTTCCCCCTTTTCCACTCGCTATTGATAATATCATCTGCTCACTTAAAAAAAGAAAAATTAATGATGACAGCTTCCTTTACTGTGATCACCAAATTTATGCTCGCTGCATGAATCAGAAAAAGTAGCCTTTTTGAGTTTCATATTTTTATAATCTGATATTGCATCCTCAACGCTTCCTGTTGCCCCAATATATACTTCAATTCCGTATTCGATAAACATATTCAGCGCTCTTCTGCCTAAACCCCTACATATAAGAATATCAACACCTTCTTTCTTCATAAGCTCTGGCGGATATCCAATTCCACCCATATGTTCACTTGAATTATCAATGACTTTAACATCATGAGACTCAAGGTCATATATGGTATAAGTAGGAGTTCTTCCAAAATGCTCTCCTATTAGTTCAACAAATCCTGCATTTCCTTCTGTTGGAAAACAAAGTTTCATTATAATCACCTACCTTCCAAGTCCTGAATGGGCATTTACATTATGATGCGCAGCCTTTGAATAATTACCTTCCTTGAAAAATCTAACTGCTTCATCTGCCGTTCCTTTAAATTCTGGAACAACTTCTATTCCCTCTGCCTGTAAAATCTGGAATGCGTTTGGCCCAATGTTTCCGCTGATTATTGCTTTTACACCCTTCTTAACTAGATTTTTTGCTGCCTCAATGCCTGCACCATTAGGTGCGGATGCGGCTGAATTTGGATATACTTCAAAATTATTTGTTTCGACATCAACTATTAGAAAGTAACTGCACCTGCCAAATCTCTGATCTACTTGAGAAGTAAGCTCTGTGCCTGTTGAGGATATAGCTATTTTCATCTTAGACCTCCGGGAGAATACCTTATCATTACAGCGCCACATTTTGGACACTTCTTAGAAAAACAAGGACTACTCCTCTCATGTAGTTCTTTGTGACCACCTTTTGTGCATATGCAGTCCCCTTCTGGACCCCTACCATACATACGCCTACCATTTTATTCCACATCTTCTGAAATTTTACTTAGTCTTGTTTCTAACTGTTGGATCTCTTTCTTCAAGAAATCTATGTTGTCCATTAAAATCTTTTTTTCTTCATCTTGAGAGATTTTTCCCTCTTTAACGAGCTCCGATTCTAGAAAATATGCACATGGT
>LNGC01000099.1 GCA_001587715.1 Candidatus Methanofastidiosum methylothiophilum
CTTTCAATATTCTGAGTGTAAGGAGAGTGATATTAGAAAAAAATTAAAATTAGCGATTAAACAAGCGTTACCTGAAAGTTTCCTTCAGCGTAGAATTTGGTGTATGAATTATAAAACCTTGCAAAACATTTATAATCAAAGAAAGAATCATTTTCTACCTGAATGGAGAATCTTTTTAAGGTCTGTTTTAGATGGTATAAGCTATCCGGAATTAATTACTGGGCCTATTAATTAAGAAAGGAAAAATCATGATTCTCTCATACCCAACAGTTAGACTACCTAACTTTTTACAAAAGGTTTATAACGATATTTATTTTTCTAAAGAGGCAATTGATGATGAAGTTGGAACTTTGGCGGAGTTAGAAAAATATTATGCTAGTGTAGCGGAATATATTCGTGTAGCTGAAAACAACCAGAGAGAATTTTCTAAGCTGTGTGAAGACTTGAATTCTTATTTTGATTCAAAGAATATTATATATAAATATAGAGTACATAATAAAACTAAAGAAGCAAAGTGGTACAAACTTCTAATCGATTACCTTATGAGCGTATACAATTTACCTGTAGTGGCTTATTATATCTCATTAAAATCATTACGTCTTTGTGGATATTTTTATGACCGTAAGCGTTACGAAGTTAAAGATCCGAATTTATACTCCTATAATGAATTTAAATCTTTTGAAGAAGTCAAGCAATATTATTTAGCGTGTAGAAAAGATTTTTTGAGGAGAAAAGAAGAGGAACGTGTAATGCTACAAGAGTATGTTGAAGCTGCTAATTTTGCAAAAGAAATGGGGATTGATATTTCCTTTATGAGTGTGGAAGCTGTAGTTTATGCTTATAAGACTTGTCAGTTAGACCACATTGGTGATAATAAGGATGAAAGTGAAGAATATGAGCATGAATAATGTTGAGCTCCCAGATTTGTTTAGAATGGCTAAAATTAGCTCTAAGCATTCAAAGTGTAAGACGAGAATGGGATGTGTTATTGTTAAAAATGGTAAACCTATTGGTTGGGGATTTAACAGAGTGAAAAGTCATCCATACTTTAATAATGGAGTAAAACAAACCATTCATGCCGAAGCAAGTGCAATCCTTTCTAGCGGGAGGGAATCATGTAAAAATAGTGTAGCAATTATTTATAGAGAGAATGGAGAAACCTATTTACCGGCTTTAGCAAAACCATGCAAGCATTGTATGGAGTTGCTTAGAGATTTTGGTGTAAAGAAGGTTTACTATACTACTAATGAATATCCATTTTTTGCTGTAGAGAGAATATGAAAACAAAGGTAAAGAATCTAAATAGATTGCAAAAAGATAAAGATAAGGAGAAACGTCCGTCAGCGCCAGATTATCATAATTATGAAGACAAACAACGTAGTCGTTCTAAAAAGAAATGGAATAGAAAAGACTTTGAATAAAGGAGATTATAAAATGATTACATACGCCATTCAATTTACGAAAAATCCTGAGTATTTTTGGGATTGTTCAGAGGATAATTATTCCAATATCAACTTCACTCTTTTTTCTACAAGAGAGCAAGCAGAGGATTATTATGCTGACAATCAAGACATTATGCAATATGGAAAGATTGTAAAATTGACTTTTGTTGTAGAAGAGTAATCTTTTTTTCAATCGACTTACCCGACTTAACAATTGTATTAGTCGGGTAAGTTAATTATTAGTGAGGATATTATGTCTCTTTTAAAGAATCTTATTGAAGAAGATTTTGGTATCATCGGTAACAATCGATGGTTTCGCTCAGAGGAGCATGATTCTTTAGTATATGATGCAGAAAGGGATACTTTTTATTGGAATAAGCACGGGGTTGCTGGGGATGCTTTTGTGTATTTAACACAGATTAGAGGGATGTCTCCACATGACGCAAAAGAATATATTAAAGTAAATGGAGATTTTGGTACATTTATTGTGCAAGTGAAGAATGGTCAAGAGACATATAAGTATCCTGGATTAGTCAACTCATTCCATCAAGCTCTAAAATATGTAGACAAATCATTTTTTTATGCTAGAACAATCACAGATGAAACAATTGATAGATTTCAATTAGGATATTGGAAAGGTTTTTATACTATTCCAATTTTCCAAGATGGTTTATTTGTTCAGGTGATTTTGAGAAAGGACTATCCTAAAAAACTTATCAGGAAGTATTATTCGACAGGAGAAACTTATTTATATAATTCAGATACGTTAAAATATACAAAAACAGTATATATCACAGAAAGCCCAATATCTGCAATTATTTTAGAGCAGAACGGACTACCGTCTGTTAGTCATGATGGAGGAGCACAGGGGTTTAAAAAAGAATGGTTTAAATATTTTTTATATCAGACACAAATAATTATTTTAGGAGATAATGACCAAGCTGGAATTTCTGGTGCAATAAGGACGGCGAAAATTTTAGGTGTGAATAGATGTAAAATCTATTGCTTTGAGAATCAAGTAGAAAAATATGGTGCAGATGATTTTTTTATTGATGAGCACACAAAAGATGAATTAATAAAAGAAGTAGAAGAGAATGGATTTTTCTCTTATGAACGACCAGAATATGATAAGAGGGCAAAATATGAATATAGGGATTGATGTAGATTGGGTATTGACAAAGAACTTTTTTAGACGGCTGTATATGGATTTATATTTGCGAAATAAAACGACAAGCGACTTTTATACATTTTGGAAAAATGAACATCATTTATTACCAAGATTAGAAAAAGATTTTTATAATAAGACATCAATTTATTATGGGGTGGATGATATTGATATAAACACTAGAAAGAATCTATGGAAGCTTGCTGAAAGTCACCAGTTATTTTATATCACAGCCCGCCCATTAGAGATTCAAGCTGATACAATTATTTGGTTTAGTAAGCAAGATATTCCATATAAGGATGATATTTATTTTTCAACGACAAAAAAAGTATTAGAAGTTCAAATTAATAATATTGATTTATTTGTTGATGATAACGCTTCGATTTTAGAAGCCATTGCTCCATATTGTCAAGTATTACTGGTAGAAGCCCCATGGAATGAGGATTATACAAACTTTAAGAAGATAAGAGGATTAGAGGATGTCTACGACTATTTATGGTGATATTGAGGATGGTTTGGATTTTGATGATGTTTTGTTAATGCCCAGAGGTGTTTCAAATGTAGTTTCTAGAGAACTTGTCACATTAACAACCCAATATAGAGATAAGATGGGGGTTTATTTACAGTCAAACATAATTTATAGGAATTAGGCTTAACAGCTTAAAATAAACTAGGGTTGGAACGACCCAATGTGAGGCTCACTGAGGTAGTAGGTAACGAGGCTGATGAAGTGAGAATCTCCACCTTCTAAGCGAAGCGTAAGGTGGAGAGGTTCAAGCTGGGTACATGTGCTTAGTATGTGAGAGAGTATTTAGAGATATTTCATGTAACCGAAACATCAAATACTGAAGGTACAGGTGCTTAGTATGTGAGAGAGTATTTAGGGGGAAGGTAAAACCAAGCTAATTAGCCATGTAGATGGTATATGCGGGAAGGAACAGCCCTTTGAGCGTGGGTAACCTGGTAACAGAAGTTACCTTGACCACGAAGCCACCACTTCTATAAGTGGGGTAGTTCACCATAATACTAAACCAATAAGAATTAATAGGAGTAGTTTAAAGTATGGCTAATCTACCTGTTTACTATGGGTGGATTTATTATAATCCAGAAACTGGACTTTGTATAAAAAAGGCGTATGGTCGTGAAACACGAGATTACGACATGCGCCCGTTAAAAGAATATCTACAAGACGCTTCACCTGATGAAGTAGAAGGAATTACAAAAGCATGGTATCGTAGATATTATTGTACTTATAATTTTACAAGAGGGATTTTTTCGAATGCGGTAAACCATAGATGTTGGGATGAAATTGAAGAACGAACTGGTTTGAAGTTTTATTTACGTCCGGTGAGGGCGGAAATATTGGATGATGACCAGATTGTTATTCAGATGGCTAGGGAGCAGCGAAAGAAAAGCTTTCATAGGGATATATTTTGGGAGAAGTACAGAAAGCTGGGAAAGCCGCTTATGCGCAGCTCTAGAACAAGTAAAAAAATTAAAGAAAGAGAGGATAAATTTAATGATGTACATTCAACAACAAAGCTTATTACCGATAATGTTAGAAGAAGGGGCAACACTTCCAACGAGGAAGAATCCAGATGACGCTGGGATTGATTTATATGCTTATGAAGACATTGAAATTAATCCAATTGGTATTGTAAGAACTGGCGTACATATTGAATTACCGGAAGGAACTGTTGGGTTAATTTTCCCAAAGTCACGAAATAATCACTTAGTAATGGCGGGAGTAGTTGATGTTAAGTATCGTGGAGAAATTTTGGTAAAGATTTTTTCTCCTTTACCGTTACAAATTAAAAAAGGTGACGCAATTGCTCAGCTTGTTATTGCTCCTGCATATTTTCCAATTCCCTTTCAAGTGGATAAACTATCAGAAGCAGTTCGTGAATCTGATGGTGGGGTTACAAAACAAAAATTTAATTAACGGAGGAACTAAATAATGTTTGAAAAAGAGATTAGACCTGTTTCGGATGTTGCTATGAATATTCTGAAAAAGAGATATTTTCAGCCGAATGAAAACACTTGGAAGGAATTGGTAGATAGAGTTTCAAAAGCTATTTATCCAGAAGGTAATGAAGATTTTTATAATTTACTTTTAAATCGTTATTTTGTTTTAAATAGCCCAGCATTAGTGAATTTAGGGACAAATAATAATGGTGGGGCAATGGCATGTTTTGTTCTACCATTTGAAGATACAATTGAGGACATTTACCAAACAAAGAAAAATTTTGCTCTTATTGCTAGAAAGGGAGGTGGCTGTGGTACAACACTTTCTGATATTCGTCCAGAAGGTAGCAAAGTGCATGGATCATCCCACGGTTATGCTGGCGGGCCTATAAAGTTCGCTGATACAATTAGTCATGATATGCACGCATTGACTCAAAGTGGATTTAGAGAAATGGCAATTATGTTTACAATGTCTGTATATCATCCAGATATTATGAAGTTTATTTCAGCAAAATACAATGAAGGGGATAAGAGAATAGAAAATGCCAATATTTCTGTAGTTGTTGATAATGAATTTATGAAAAAAGTTGCCAATAACGAAACATATTGGACAGAGTTTAATGGGAAAAAATATGAAGAGCTTCAAGCTAGACAAGTATTTGAAGCGATTGTTGAAGGTATTTGGAGAAACGGGGAACCTGGGTTACTATTTTCCGAAGCAATAAATGATAGCCCGTATAAGTATACTGGTCAATTTATTAAGGCAACAAATCCATAAACGCATGTGGATTTAAAATCTGGTGAACTGCGAAAATCCAACGAATTCGCAGCCAATTCTCGAAAGATGAGAACGGTTCAACGACTAAGTATATGATTAAAGGAGTTAACAAAGTTAACGATGAATACTACAGAGTTAGAGAGTTATCTAACAGGGCTTATTCTTGGTGATGGGTATTTAGATAAGGGTGTAACAAAGCGGGCATTTGCGATTCGAATTACGACAGAAGATTGGGCAAAGGAGATTTATTCTATATTGGATAAGTATACTCCTTTTTCTTTGTCTTATGTTGAAATACCTGTAGAAAACCGTAAAAAGATTTTTCAAATTCGAACAAAGGCTCATCCATACTTTGCGAAAAGATACCATTATTTCTATGATGATTATCGAAAGAAGAGAATTCTTTCAAAAGCTTTGGATAATCTCACTTGGATTGGTTGGGCAAATTGGTTTATGTCAGATGGGTATGTAGTGAGAGTTGGATTAAATACGGAAATTTACAATCGGAGACTCCAGCTATGTTTGGATAGATATAGTGAGGAAGATAGAATAAAAGTTTCTAAAAAATTGTTGGACATGGGAATAGAAACTTCCATTACAAAAAAAGGAAGGTTGAATTTTTATCTTCGGACAAGCTGCAAGTTTTTAGAAAATATTTATCCGTATGTTGTTCCCTCTTTGCAATACAAACTTAACCTATGGTATGACTATAAACCAGACTGGATGACAGATACCTATTACAAGATAATGCAAAATATACAAAGTGCCAGACAGTCTTAAGATAATTAAGACGGATGAAATAGTCTATTTTGGTGCGGAGCAACCGTTGCCGCCGTATGGTTGTTGTAATCTTGGTAGTTTAGATATTACTAAATTTGTTGTAAATGGGAAACTTGATTACGGCCTTTTACAGAAAGCT
>LNGC01000100.1 GCA_001587715.1 Candidatus Methanofastidiosum methylothiophilum
AGATATGGGAAGATTGGCCTATTGAAACCAATAACAAAAAAGGATAAAGAAATTGCAAGCAACATGATGGAGTATATGGGGATCAATAGTATTTCAAAAAGACCCATCGGGAAACTCTCAGGTGGCCAAGCACAGAAAGTAATGATTGCAAGGGCGCTTGCAAAGGAACCAGAAATTATACTAATGGACGAACCTTTTTCAAATCTTGACTTTGAAGCAAGGAGAGAAGTTTCAGAAAAACTTATCCATTTCCATAAAAACAAAGGCATGACTTTCGTGATTGTTATTCACGATATAGCATCCATCCCAAAATCGTGCAATAGGGTAATAGTCATGGACAATGGAAGGATTGTTGCGGACGGTAATAAAGAGGATATCTTAAAACCTGAGCTTCTTGAGATGGGATACAAGGGAATGGTATGTTAGAACTCTTTTCTACAAAAATAATTCTTTTTGCCATCATAGGCGCTGTCCTAACTGGTTATACATGCTCTCTTATGGGAACATTTGTTGTTAGAATGAACCTCTCTTCACTAGGATTTGCCATGTCCCACGCAGCATTTGCAGGAGCCGCTCTTGGTTTATTTTTAAGAAAGGATCCTTTAATTTTTGCACTCTTATTTTCTACTTTTGTTTCTCTGGCTCTAGGGCCTTTGGCTGACAAAGCAAAGTTAAAGACGGATGTTGTAATCGGGGTAATATTTTCCTTGTCAATGGCATTGGGGTTGTTATTTCTAAATCTATCTCCTGACACAGCAATGTCAAGCACAGCCATGAGCATACTCTGGGGTAGCGTATTAGGAATGACTACAGCCGATATAATTTATTTGTTAATCATAACAGTGATTGCAATATTATTTGTAATAATGTTCTTTAAGGAGATCAACGCTATTCTGTTTGATAGAAAACTTGCAAGGTCTTCAGGAATAAATGATAAGCCCTTTTATTATCTGATTCTTATTTTAACAAGCCTGACAGTAGCATTTTCATTAAAACTTGTCGGGGGACTATTAGTATTTGCTCTGATGATAAATCCTACATCTTCAGTATACCAGTTTTCGTATGACATGAAAAAAATAATAATACTCTCGCCTATAGTTGGAGTAATATCTTGTCTTTTAGGAATGCTAATGTCATTTTCCCTTGACCTACCAACTGGCTCTGCCATCGCCATAGTATGTTCTGCAATATTTGGAATTTCAGTCCTTATTTCTCCAAAAAGAAGAAAAGGCTAATATTAGCAAAGGTATTTATATTTGAGAGTATAGAGTTGTGGCATGACAATAGTTTTATCTGTATTAAATGAAGGAGAAGTCTTTATCGTAAAAGAAATTGACCCAAAAGTAATTAGTTACCTTGAGAGAAATATTGAGGGATTGATGATAAAAACGGATAACTTACAGGGCGTAGGTGGAATGAGGTATATCACGTTCCCAAAAGGATACAAGATAAAAGTTGAGGAAAAATTAATCAAAATCAGTTTTCCAGAAGGTAAGATAAAAAAAGGGCCAATTAATATTCTTTATTAGATTCTAAATAGGTCCTTTTCTTTTTCTCTCAAAAGCTCTTTAGAAGAGCCTTCACCCTTCAGGTATCTTGAGCCTCTGATAACTACTACCGGAATACCCTCATCTGCCTGGCCCATTAAGAGGGATGCTGCGGAAGCAGCTTCGTCAGCTGTTGCTATTATAGAAGATTTTAATTCATACCCATAAAGGTCTTTTTCACCAGCCCTTTTCCACAAAGGTTTCATACCTGAGACACCAATTGCAACTCCAATGGCACCACTTCTAAAGGGTCTTCCTTGGGTATCTGATATAATTATGGCAACTTCTTTTCCAGTTATCTTTTTTAATGACACTCTAATCTTTTCTGCTTCTTGGTCTGGATCTTTTGGCAGAAGCCCAACGATGGATTCATCACCACAGACATTTGACACATCTATACCAGCACTTGCGCATATATTTCCATCTTTTGTTTCAACTACAATAACGGTATCCCCGACTTTCAGTAATTCCTTTGATTCATCGAGGATAAGTTGCACAAGCCTTGGATCCTTTCCAGTTTTCGTGCTGAGTTCTATTGCCTTATCACAGGGCTTTATTTTTCTGATATCTACAACTCTCCCCTGAGCCTTAGAGACAACAGTTTCACATATGACAATAATATCGTTATCCTCTAGTTTAATTCTTTCAGAAATGATCTTAGCTAGGTCATCGTTTTCTTTAATAAGGGGTATCCCTGGGACTGGTATTAACCTGATTTCAGATATCAGCTATTTCACTCTCTTTGAATAGTTCATCGTAAGTTTCCTTTTCAAATTTAGTAATCTCTTTGAGTTTTTTGTCCCATCTTTGAACAAATTGGATGTTTCTTACTCCAATAAAAATTAGTATTCCAGTTATAAGTAAATTTACAATTACTAAACCCAATCTGAAGCTCTGGCCATCAAGATTAAACAATCTAGCAATAATGAAGACTAATCTATAATTTTTAAAAATCAATAAAAATGATATAATATTAAACAAAAGACCAATTGGCACTAATATTAGGGCAGTTAAGGATACAAAAAGAAGTATTTTCCTTTCCTTTTCCATATGCTCAATTATATTGTACATCAAATCAGTTAGATTTTCGGCCATCTAAACACCATACAACTCCTTATCAATCTGGAAAAACCATTTGTATCGTTCAATACCTTTTTCTGTAAGTTCATAATAAATTACCTTTCTTTTACCCCAGTTACCCTCATTTTCGGTGATATATCCTGCTTCTTTCAATATCCCAAGATATCTCTCGGCCATCTCGGCTTTAAGATTTGCACATTGGATTATATGAGTTTTAAGGACCTTATTGTTGGGCGAAGTTTTTTTTAGTATGCACTCAAGTATGCCCAAGATTATCTTGTTACTGGCCCTATACTCTATTTCCATATATAGTTAACCTACCTTTGTTCTATTACATTAAAAGTCCAGTATATTGCAGAATCCCTATACTATTGATAGTTATAAGATTTACTTAGAGGTGGTTAAATGCGAAAAATATCAAAAAACCGGGCAATGAGCATCCTTGTGATATCATTGCTATTGGTCTCGGCTTTTCCGGTAATACTTGCAGAGGCCCAGGAAAGGCCTGAGAAGCTAACTGATGATGTACTATACTCAAGGTATATGACTTTCCATCAGAAGAGTGAAGTTGCAATTATAGCAATGGATGCGATAATAGATTTCTACAAAGAAAATGGTATCGATACGAGTGAACTAACGGGTCTAAAGGTCAAGTTGGAGGAATTTGATGGACAGGCAAAAATAGCTGCTCAAGAGATAAAGAGAGAGGAATTCTATAGAATTGTAGAAGAAAGCAGAGAAACAATCAAATCTTTCAGAGACATTGCAAAGGATAAAGATGTCGAAGGGCAGAGTGAAGCTGTAAAGAGCGCTATTCAGGAAAACAAGGATTATCTAACGGGACTTAGAGATGAGACTTCAGGTGTTAAGAAAGGGATTTACTTAAAGGCAATCGATAATAGACTAGAAAAACTAGAGCAAATATCAAACAGACTGGAAGAGAAAGGCGTAGATGTCGCTGAAATTAATTCAAAGATAGATGAAATATCCAACAATAGAGCCCAAATTTCAGAAGAATCAGATCGAGAGGCACTAAAGGAATTTCATCAGGGCGCAAAGAAAGATGCGAAAGAAATTAGAGAATTGATAAAAGAAGCAATAGAAGAAATAAAAGAAACACAATAAAAATTTATTTTTTATTTTTAGAATAAAATAAAGTATTTTATGCTATTGTCGCTAGAACATCACCTGTTTGTACTACATCCCCTTCTTTTACAAAAACTTTCTGTAGAACACCGGACGCAGGGGACACAATTTCATTTTCCATCTTCATTGCAGATATTATGAAAACTACTGAATCTTTTTTGACAGGCTTTCCTATTTCACCGACTATTTTCAAGATAGCACCAGGTAAAGGGGCCTTCAAAGAGACGCCTCCATTAGTTTGTGGCTGCTGTTTTACTGGCTGAGTTTTTGTGATTTCTTTAGGTGCGGCTTTTTCTATTTCTTTGTGCTCAACTTTTGGTTTTGTCACATGATTTTTTCTCTTCTCAAAGAAAGCAAGTGCAATCTCTGGGAAAAGTGCATAAGATAGTACGTCTTCTTCCTTTTCGATTTTGTCCTTTACCTCGTCCCTGAATTTTTGGTAAGAAGGATTTTTTAATTCAGGTGATTTTTCATAAGAAACTTTTTCGTCACCAATTATTAGCTTCTCAATGTCTTTGTCAATAGGTGCAGCTGGCCTACCATAAAGTCCCTTAACGTAGTGCTTAACTTCATTTGGGATAAGTTTGTATCTCTGGCCTGATAGGACGTTCAACGTAGCTTGGGCTCCAACAATCTGACTAAGGGGAGTAACTAAAGGTGGATACCCTAATTCTTTTCTGACCTTTGGAACTTCAAGAAGGATTTCGTCAAGCCTGTTTTCTGCCTTCTGATCCCTTAGCTGTGATACGAGGTTTGACATCATACCACCTGGAATCTGGAAATGAAGGATCTGAGTGTTTACAGTGAGTGATGCTTCGCTAAGAAGTCCTTTGTATTTCTCCATTAATTTCTTGAAATAATTGGCAATCTTGTAGACTCTTTCTATGTCTAGGTCGGATTTGTATTCTGTATTCTCAAGCATTGCGTACATTGTTTCTACACCAGGCTGACTTGTCCCAAAAGAAAAAGGGCCTATTGCAGTATCTATTATATCGACACCAGCTTCAATTGCCTTGAAGTAACTTGTTGGCGCCATACCGCTTGTGCAATGTGAATGTAAACATACAGGCAGATCAAAATTCTCTTTAAGTGATTTGACAAGGTTGAAGGCATCCATTGGATTAATTAAGCCTGCCATATCTTTGATACAAATTGAATCAATTTCGAGTGCAACCATCTCTTCGGCAACCTTGATGTAATAATCAATTGTGTGAACGGGACTAATAGTGTAGCTTAGTGCAGCTTGGGCGTGTCCACCTACTTTCTTAATGGCCTCTATTGGAACTTCCATGTTCCTAACGTCATTTAGGGCATCAAATATTCTGAAAATATCAATTCCTCTTGTAAATGACGCTTCAACAAATTTGTGGACAATATCGTCAGGGTAGTGTTTGTAGCCAACTAAGTTCTGCCCTCTTAAAAGCATTTGAAAGGGTGTTTTAGGTGCAACTTCCTTTAACTTTGTGATTCTATCCCAAGGGTCCTCATTTAGATACCTTATAGCAGAGTCAAAAGTGGCTCCGCCCCACATCTCAAATGAATGGAAACCTACATTATCCATTTCCCCAACTATTTCTAGCATATCGTCAACTTCAAGCCTTGTGGCTATAAGTGACTGATGAGCATCCCTCAATGTTGTATCTGTTATTTTGACCTTTGACATATTAATCTCCACCATAAAACATAAGTAAAATCAAAAATTTACTTTTTTTAACTAGGAGCCTGTGAATTAAATTAAAATCCCGTCGTATCATAAAAAGTAGTTTTCATACTTATGGGCTCCATAATATCTATATTAATCTGATTCCAAATGATTTAAAAATATTACTGTTAATTTACCTACTTAATTATCTTTTTTTTGTCCTATAATGGTCATATTTCAGCTAAATTTTACTTTTCCAAAGTATTAATTACGTTTGGCCCAAATTATTTCCCTGTAACAGCTAATCCCAATATTAAAGTCAAAAAAAAATAGTCTACAGTTGTTATCTGGCCTAGATTATTCATACATCTATAAATAAATATAAATATTAGAGGATAATAAGATTTTTTATATATTAGATATACAAATGAAAACTAAAGATAGTTTTTAATGGAAATTAAATAAAGTAAGGAGTGATATAATGAGAAGAAGAATAGGATATTTAGAAGGAACAGATTCAAAGATATTAAGCTCTTTCATTGCAAAGGGTTACAATACCATGACACTGGGAAACGGTTTAGATGGGCATGGGAAGTTTCTTGCACATATTGATTCTAGTGATAAGTTGTGTGCAGTTGTGGGATATCTACACAAATTCTTGCCGTTGACAGATCAAAAGATAACGCCAAACGATCTGCTTTATGGATGCAGACTTCAGAACATACCTGTTTTCATAATGGTGCCTAAGGAAGTAATGGCAGAAGGGAAAAAAGTTTTAGAAGATGTGTCAGATTTTGTAAATTTCGTTGAGCCAGAATCAGCTCTTGAAGCAATTTTGGTCTTTTTAA
>LNGC01000101.1 GCA_001587715.1 Candidatus Methanofastidiosum methylothiophilum
GGATGTAGCTCAGTTTGGTAGAGCGCACGGTTCGGGACCGTGAGGTCGCACGTTCAAGTCGTGTCATCCCGACCAGAACACAATTTACACATTATGGTAGGTTGTATAGTTTTTATTAGCGAAAAGTGCATTATATAATATTTTGGTATATTTATATAAATAATGTTAACTTGTCATTTTATTGGCAAGTTATTTTTTAATTCTTAAAAAAATCGATAAAGTAAAGGTTTTTAGTTAAATCTAATTTAGATTAGTTTGAAATAATTAATATTGAAAGGAAAGTGTTCCAAATCTAATAATTACCCAAAAAAAGCATTATGTGCTAAATAAGAGAATACAACTCCGAAAATAAATCCCCCAACAACTTGGGCCTCGGTATGACCAAGTAATTCCTTTAGCTCTTCATCGACTACCTTCCCCATACGAAGTTTTTTTAATATATGATTTATTACTTTGGCTTGTTGGCCTGTTTCCCACCTGATACCTGTTGCGTCCTTCATTACCACAAAAGCGAACACAAGAGAAACCCAAAATACTGTGGACATACCCTCATGTAAGAATATGGCTGTTGACAATCCGATAACTGTTGCCGTATGTGAACTTGGCATACCCCCATCTTGTATGGCAACTTGAATGACTAAATGTCTTTTATTAATAGACTCATGAATTATTTTTCCAAAAACAGAGGCGAAATAGGCAATAAGAGTTGGAAAAATAATAGGATTATAAAAAAAATTAATTATATTTGTTATTAGACTCACGATGATCCTATTTATTTAATGTTTAAAAAGTTTTTGAAAATAAAAATAATATACTATTTTGCTTCTTTGCTGATAAGGCATAAGATACCACCTATGAGCATTATTAGGTCAATAGGGGGTAAAAAACTCGATATTATTGCATACATTCCGGCCTTGTTGAAATTTTTGAGTTTTGTAGAAGATAATGCCATGAACCCAATTATTAATCCTAAAATTTTAATAACTGCGGTAATGACTATTAAGAATCCTGCAAATAGAGGAAAACCTCTCATATACCTTAAGGGGAATAAAGCTACTGAAGTAAATCCAGCTAAAATTCCTAATACTCCAACAATACCTAGTATAAGAGATATCAAAATCAATATTTTCCCAATCTTTGCTTCTGTGCTAAGTCCTTCTATATCTAACATTTTTACACCTCACGATTACGTCTGATTAAGAGATATAAAAACTCTTTAAATTAGTTATGGATTTTTATTTCTAATTCGTTCTAAGATTCTTGGATTTTGTAATTCTCTTAATGCGTCAGAAGCTATCCATCTTGCAGATTTGGAATCAATTTTTTGAATGTTTAGTGCATATTCAATTGCTTTTTTATGCAAAATAAGATTTCTCTTACCTATCTGCCTTAAAGCCCAGTTTACTGCTTTTTTGACGTATATTCTCCCATCAGTTGAACCATTATATATTTCAGGCATAAATTTGAAGAAATCTTCATCTGCTCTAGTTTTATCGTGAACTGCTAAAACTGCCATTAAGACATACCCGGCCCTTTTGACAAATTCTTCATCTCGTTTACACCATTCAAAAGATTTGTCGAAAGCTAAAGGGCTTTTCCCAAAAAAATTATTACAGACCTGGTCACATACATCCCATGACTCAAAGTCTTTGACCCAATTATCCATTTTTTCATTTGTGAGTTTTTTTGGATCGTCAATCATGCTGGCAAGGATTTTAGTTTCATGATAATCTAGTTCCCATAAACTCTGAGCCAAAACTTGATCTTTACCTATTTGTTTTGCCAATGCCCGTAGCTTAGGAATTGAAACGCCAAAGGCTTTGTCTGTTTTTATTCCATATCGTGACATTCCCGCTAATACGGCAGGATCTGAAATAGACTTAAGTTTTTCAAGAACAGAATGTGAGTCCATACAAGAAATGATCTGACTAAATTAATAAAGATTGCTTAAGAAAAATTTAATAAAAATATTAAATAAAAGAAAAAATATTTTTTATTTTACATCATTCCAGGCATTCCACCGGGCATTCCGCCCATACCAGCCATATCCATGTCGTCATCGCCGCCCATTCCTCTTCTCTTACCAATTCCACTTGCGGCTATAACATCATCAATTCTTAATATCATTATGGCTGATTCAGAAGCACTCTTTACTGCTTGCTCCTTTATTCTAAGAGGCTCGACAACTCCGGCTTTCATCATATCTTTAACTTTGCCATCGAAGACGTCTATTCCGTATCTCTTGTGATCTTTTGACTCATGTGAAGCTTTGAGTGCAACAATTGTATCGATTGGGTCCATACCTGCATTTTCAGCTAAAGTTCTTGGAATTACTTCCATTGCCTGTGCAAATGCCTTAACTGCTAGCTGCTCTCTGCCACTAATCTTTTCGGCATATTCGTTAAGTCTCTTTGATAGTTCCATCTCTGCAGCTCCACCGCCAGCACAAATAGTTCCATCTTCTATAGCTGTGGATATGACACCTATAGCATCTTCAAGAGCTCTGTCTACTTCCTCTAAAAAGTGCTCTGTTCCACCTCTTAGCAATAAGCTTACTGCTTTTGGATCCTTGCATCCTTCGACAAATGTCATTTCGTCTCCACCGATCTTTTTCTCTTCGACAGAGCCTGCGTGGCCAAGATCCTTTGCTTCAAGGTCAGCTATTTTGTTTACAACTCGTGCTCCGGTTGCTTTAGCTAGTTTCTTCATGTCACTCTTTTTGACTCTTCTTGCAGCGTATACTCCACTCTTTGCAAGGTAGTGCTGAGCTAAATCATCGATTCCCTTCTGACAGAATACTACTGTTGCTCCAGATGCCTTTATCTGGTCTACCATCTTCTTTAGCATTGCTTCTTCTTGATCCAAGAATGCCTGAAGTTGGTCAGGGGATGTAATCCTAATTTCTGCATCGGTTTCAGTTTCTTTTACTTCAAGTGCACAGTCGAGTAAAGCTATCTTTGCATCCTTTAGTTTCTTTGGCATGCCATCATGAACTCTTTCCTTGTCAATAATAAGTCCCTGGATGAGTTTTGAGTCTTCTACACTTCCACCTTCTTTCTTTTCTACCTTAATGTCCTCAGTTTCCACTGTGTAGTTTCCGTTTTCTTTTACGGCTACCTGCTTTACTGCTTTAAGTGCTAAAGGTGCTAATGTATCCTTTGATTTTTCTGCGCCCTTTCCAGTCATTGCAGTCTTTGCAATTTCAAGAAGTATTTCATCATCATTAATTGTAATCTTGTCACCAATATCTTTCAATATTTCTTCAGCTTTTTCAGCTGCAAGTTTGTAACCAGATGCAACAACTGTTGCGTGTACTTCTTGATCGAGAAGATCTTCGGCTCTCTTTAGAAGTTCTCCGGCAATGACAACTGCTGTTGTTGTACCGTCTCCAACTTCTTCATCTTGTGTCTTTGCTACTTCTACAATCATTTTTGCTGCTGGATGAGCAATATCCATCTCGCTAAGTATTGTAGCACCATCATTTGTGATAACTACGTCTCCAAGTGAGTCAACGAGCATTTTGTCCATACCTCTTGGACCAAGTGTCGTCTTTACTGTTTCTGCTACTATTCTTCCAGCAAGAATATTCATTCTTTGAGCATCTCTGCCCATAAATCTCTGAGCGCCTTCAGGTTGGACACTCATTGGTTGTCTAATTTCTGCCATAATTTACACCTCATTAAAAATATTGCTATTTTTTGATGTATTTGAAGTGATATATAAAGCTTTCTATCTAAAAAATATATAAAATAAAATCAATAATCTTTAATGGATAAGAAAATTACAAATATTGTTAATATTTATAGATTAAACATTACTATTGAACCAACATCTTTTTCTAGTTCTACCTGTGTCTCTGTACTCTCCTTTATTGAATTTTTTATCTCATAAAAAAGCGGTTCAAATGTCTTTGAGCCGTAAACATTAAGGAAAATAATGTTATGCTCGACCATATTTTTGTCAATTTCAATTTTTGATGTAACTTTCGATACTTCAAGCCCTGAGTCGTATAAGAATTTCAATAGTTTTCTATTCACAGCAACTATTTTCTCGTTGAATACAAGAGAGAGTGAGAGGATTTTTGAACATATAATTGCAGTTTGATCGGGCATTGTTTCAGAAAATTTGTTGTAAAGATTTCTCCAACTCTTGTTATATACTTCCATCTCGTCTTTTTCCATGCCTTCTCTAAGTTTCGTATAACCCAACTCAACTTCTTTTTTTAGAACATACTCTTTTATTGTCCTAATTTTTATTCCCTTTTCCATTAGAGTTTCATAAAAAGTTCTTATTTCTTCATCCTTGGGAACTGGTCCCTTTGCCCAATAAGATAGAACTCTGACCTGTTCACCCAAGAGTTCTTCACCCCTGTGAACTTTCATAAGGATGTCAACCAGTTCTTCGGGCATTATTACCTCTTCAATATTAAGGGATTTCATCAATGATTCAGCTTGAGAATATTTACTTTTTGAAACAAAAAGAGATACATCACATATAGCCGTGCTTTTATTCAATGGACCACCAAAAAAATAAATAATTATATTAAACTGATATTACTATCGCAGTTGTTGTATCAATTACACCTTCAATGTAATGAATCTGTTGAATTACAGTTTTTGTTAGTTCTCCTAGATCATTTGCTTTTATCTTTGCAATGGCATCGTATGGGCCAGTTATAACATCGGCTTCTATTACGCCATCAATCTTCTTTACAGCTTCAATTACTTCTTTTATTTTCCCAATTGAAACTGTTATTAATACATATGCATACACCATTAAAGCACCTATGATATATTAATGTGCAAAGTATTTAAATATTTCTTTTAATATTCTAAAAAAATTAAAATATAAAAATAATTAATGTAAATAAATCTTTTCAGCGAATGCCAAGAGAAGGATTAAAAACTCCGTCTTTTATAACTTGATTCTTAATTTTAGTGAGTTCTTTTATCTCATTTTCAAAATCTATTGCATTTATTGAAGCCCAGTGAACTTTATCAGGAATGAAAAATTCATAGACAGGGTAGTTACCATCCCAAGCTTCTCCCAGTCTTGGCAACGCCACAGTTCCTGCGACTCTGATATTTGAAAATCCAGTCTTTCCCATTAACTCAGATATCTTTTGGAGTCTATCGTTTCCTATTGCCACACCAGCGGTCTGCAAATATTCCTTCCATGGTTTTATTTTTTCAATAACTTCTTCAAGGCTTTTTACACCGAATACCCGTATTAACCTGTTTTGCCCTATAGGATTAAGATTAAAGTTTGATTCGTATATTACTGCAAAGTTGTGTTCAGAAGAAGGAAAAATCCTCTGACCTCCATCAAATTCTGGCCTTGAGATTATCTCTCCAATTTTAACTTCCCTTAACTTTCTGAAAAAATTGGTTTGGGGTATTGATCTAGATATTTTCTCCATTTCACCGGCTAAGGCTTCTGCAAATTCTATTGGGCTAAGCTCTCCACCTTCTTCAACAAAAAATCCAAAAGCAGGAGAACCGCACATATAACCTTCATAACCAATTCCGTCAATTGCAGCAAGTCCAGCAACATCCCTATTGGCCATCTCTCTTCCAATTAGTTCAATTCCAAATTTTCCACCATGATAACATCCTTTAATAGGGTTGCCATTCTTATTTAATTCATCAATCCTATTTTTGACTGACATTGCTGTTTGAGTACTTGAAACTACACTAACTACGTTTGAGTTTCTAAAGATTATATCCTCAATTGATTGATCTCCTCCGGCCCAAGGTACAACTGCAATTGTTTCACCTATCTCTTTGCTCTTTTCTGCAACAGATTCAGCGTATAAGGGTGCAAAAAGAGGTTGAACTGAAGGTGTTTTAATTAAGCCTGCAGCCTTTACAATACTTGCTATGAAAATTCCAAGACTTTCAATAAATCCGGGCACATTAGATGGCGTTATATAAGTCACAAGCTCAAGCTCTTTATCATATTGGGATATTTTTTTTAGAGCAATTTTGTCTCTGAATCCAGCATATGCCCTGACAAATGTGTTTGCCCCATCAATCGAAGTAAAAGTCTTAAACACTTCTGAAGGTAGATTTAAGTTTGATAAGAAATTTATTGTCTTCTCATCAATTTTGTATATAGACCTG